>NZ_JALEIL010000127.1 GCF_022770135.1 Anaerococcus sp.
TCTTCAATTAGTCCTTTAAGATATTCTCTCTCCATATTACCTCTTTATAACTAGAAAAGAATTTAGGCCCTTGGCCTCTAAGCTTATTTCTTTTAGTTTGACTAGTTCTAGTAGGGCTAAGAATGTAGCTATACACTCAGCCTTGTTTTTTATCCTATCCGTTAGGGAAGATAAATCCAATTTTTTAGTAAAATTCAATGTCTTTTTGATCTTTTCGACATAAGCATTTACATCTTCTTGCTTAATGCTTTTGACTATGGATTTCTCTGACTTTTTCTCCAAATTCGTCATCAACTTTGTAAATTCTCGTGTCAGTATATTAATATCCTTATCGATCTTTACTTCTTCATATCTTTCAAACTGACTAAGGTCTTCTTGATATTTACTGTAAATCTTTCTAGCCTCATCTTCCATAAGCTTAAATTCATCTTCAACTGATTTGATTTTCTTATAGTAGATTAGATAAGAAAGAAATTCCTCTTCTAGGTCATCATCACTATCTTTAGGCAACAGCTTATTGGCCTTTATCGTAAGAAGAATAGAAGCAATATAAATAAACTCCGACAAATTCTCTATATTATCATCTAGTTTGTTAATTTCTTCTAGATAGGAGTTTGTGATCTCCTCAATTTTTATATCGTAGATATCTATTTTCTTTTTTTCGATTAATTTTAAAAGCAAATCAAAAGGGCCTGTAAAGGCCTCTAGTTCTATATTTAACCTAGTCTCGCTCATTTATCATTTTCTTCGCATACAAAACAGCTATAATACTTTTTGCATCAGTAAGCTCTCCGTTTTCTATCATATTGTACAAATCATCGATAGAGTAGGAATAGGCCATTACATTTTCGTCTTCATCTTGTTCTAGCTCAGATTTTACCAAATCACTAGCTATAAAAAATGATAGTTTATCATTTGTAAAACCTGGAGATGCGTGCATGTCGAATAAGTAAGAGATTTTTTCAGGAAAATATCCTACCTCCTCTTGAAGCTCTCTTTTAGCTGTCTCAATTGGAAGCTCATTACTTTCCACTAGACCTGCTGGAATTTCTAGCGTCACTTTATCTATAGCTTTTCTGTATTGTTTTACCATCCATAACTTATCTTCTTCATCGAAAGCTATGATTCCTACACCCTTTTGATGATCTACAATTTCTCTTTTAGAATACTTTTTATTTTCAAGCTCAACTGTATCAACTCTAAGCTTTAGAATTTTTCCATCGTATATAGTATCAGATTTTATAGATTTTTCATAAAATTTATCTTCAGTCATTTCTTAAATCCTCCGCCATTTGTAACATTTCTTCCGCAGATTTTTTGCTAGTAGCCGTTATATCTACACCACTTATCATCCTAGCAATCTCTAAGCTACGATCACCATTAGATAGTTTTTCTGTTCTGCTTACAGTGAAATCTTCAATATCTTCTTTCTTAATAAGAATATGGTTATTAGCAAGAGAGGCAATTTGGGGCAAGTGGCTAATTGCTATAATTTGTCTCTTTTTTGATAAATCTAGGATTTTCTCGCCCACAACTTGAGCAGTTCTACCACTTATTCCTGTATCTATTTCATCAAATATCAAGGTATCCACCGTGTCAGCATCAGAGAATACTTCCTTGAAGGCAAGCATAATTCTAGATAATTCTCCACCAGAAGCAGTTTTTGATAGAGGCTTTAAGCTATCTCCCTTATTAGTACTGATTAGAAAATCAATGTCGTCAAATCCATTTGATCCAAGACCTTCTTTTCTCCTAATTTCTATCTTAAATTTACCATTTTTTATATCTAATTCTTTTATAGCTTTGTTTATCTCCGCTTCAAGGATTTTACCTTTATTCTTACGGATTTCACTTAATTGTAAGGAATAATCTGACAAGTCCTTATTTATTTTAGACATATCCCTGTCAATGGTAGACCTCAATCCCTCAATTTCGTCTAGTTCTTTTATTCTTTCTTTAATATTATCATAGTAGCCTCTAATGTCATCAATAGTAGATCCATACTTTCTCTTTAGACTAAATAGGGTCTGATTGATCATATCCAATTCGTACATTCTCTCTGGATCTTGCTCTAGAGAAGATTCATATGAATCTATATCTTGATAAACATCATTTATTAGCTCTGATATATTGATAAGGCTCTTATAGATGTCTTCAATCTTCTCGTCAACTGAAGTATAAGAAGAAATTTCAGAAATACACTCGTTTATTAAGCTTGTCAAAGATACTTGACCAAATTCGCTCGAATCGATATATTCTTTAATCTTATTGGAAGAGTTCATAATAGATGAAATATTGTTGAGCTTTTGATATTCTCTATCTAGACTTTCCTCATCCAGATTAAAAATATCGACTTCTTCAATTTCATTTATTTGATAGTTGATCAAATCTCTTTCTCTAGTAATCTCTTCTTCAGATAAATCTAGTTTATTAAACTTATCTACTAATTCTAATCGCTGTTTATATAGTTTACTTAAGTTATCCCTAATATCTTTGCTTTCATCATCCTTGGTGAAATTATCTATCAAGTCCATATAATTTGCGCTATTCATAAAGGAATTACTATCGCCCTGCTTGTAGATATCCATCAAGATATGTGAAATATCCTTTAAACTGTTGAGATTTGTAATCCTCCCGTTCACCCTTATACTCGATGATTTTTTACCTATAGTTCTTGTTATTATTAGCTTATTATCATCAAAAGATACATCCATATCGCAAAGTATAGTCTTAATCTCAGGATTTACTTCAAACACAGCTTCGATAATAGTCTTATCAGCAAATCTTCCAATGCTATCCTTATCCGCTCTTGCTCCCAAGCAAAGATTTATTGCTTGAAGTATCAGGCTCTTACCGGATCCTGTCTCACCTGTTAGTACATTGAAACCTTCTTCAAAATATATATGATTTCTTTTAATAATTACAAAATTGTCTATAAATAGCTCTAAAAGCATTATTTTATGAGACTCCTCAAGTCTTCTATTAATAATTCAATCTTTTCTTCAGAAGTTGGAGTTATAAAAATTGTATCGATTCCAGTAACAATCCCACCAACATTCTCAAGCTTTTCATTTGTTATATAGGCACCGCATACAGTCGCACAATATGAAATTGTCTTAATAACTATAAGACCAGAAGTTTTCTCAATAGATAATACAGATTCTTTGAAAATCTTCTCCATTCTTTCAGTTAGAGTATCATAGACTGTATCTACAACTGTATATTTATATTCGTAATCATCAGTTTGAACTTTAGATATCCTAAGCTCTTTTATGTCCCTAGATATAGTAGCTTGAGTCGCATCGACACCGTGATCTTTTAGCATCTCTGACAATTGACTTTGGGTCTTCACGTCATTATTCTGTATTATATCTAAAATTAATCTTTGTCTTGTGTATTTTTTCATAATCGCCTCTAATATTTTCTATTTGTTAGAAATTCGATTAGAAATAAAAGAAAATCATTATTTTCTAAATCTTCAATTTCTTTATTGCATTTATCATTAATTTCAGCTAGAAATTCTTTACTAGAATCAAGGTCTCTCAAATTCAATATGTTAATCTCATCCTTGTAATCGTCCTCTAATAAATCGTCCTGAATCTGAAATCCTAAACCCAGATAATATGAATATCTTTTAAGCTTAGCTATAATTTCCTCATCATAACCATTGACAATACCTGCTGCAACTATAGCACCCTTGAAGAAATCTCCAGTCTTTTTATCATATACTTCGACTAAGAAGTCTTCATCATAAAATTTTCTTCTCCTAAGGTCTAATATTTGCCCAGTAATCATCCCATCCTTACCAACTCTTTTCATTAGATAAGAAGCTGCTTTAAGATAGGAAGGATCGTCTATGGAAATATCCATCATAAGCATACTGGCTTCATTAAGGAGAGCATCTCCAGTAAGTATTGCTATATCCTCGCCAAAATGTTTGTGAACACTTTCCTTTCCACGTCTATAATCATCATCATCCATAGCTGGCAAATCATCATGTACAAGGGAATAGGCTTGAATCATCTCTATTGCTAAAGCAAATAGTAAATCGTTTTTACTAATTTCATTTGTATGTAATCTCCTAGTTTCTAAGAATAAGCTCGCACGAATTCTCTTACCAGAATCAGCTGCATAAAGCATGGCTTCATTGATTTTAGAATCCTCAGAGAAATACCTTTTCATTTCCTCGTCAATTATTCTCTTGTTATAGGCAAGTCTTTTTTCATATTTTTCGTATATTGTATTATTCATCACTTGTTATCGTCTCTACCTTTGCTTTATAGTCACTCAATCTCTCTTCTAGTTTCTTATATATATCACTAGCTTTTTCATAAATCTTAATGCTCTCATCGAGATTGTCTTTGTTATTTTCCAATTCTTCTAAGAGCTCTTCCATTTTTTTGAAATTTTCTTCTATTGACTTATCAATCAACTACTTCCACCTTTACTTTTCCATCGCTAAATTCTATAAAAGCAATATCAGATTTCTTAAGAGAATGCTTGGAAAATACTGCATTACCCAAATCATCTTTGATGTGAATATTTTTCTTTCCAATTTCGATTATATCCTCAAATCTCTTTAACTCTGATGAAATAAGCCTAAACTTTTGCTCATTATATGACAGGTTTGACTTTAACTTTAAATCCAAATCTTTTTTTAGATAAGTAAGACTATTAATTCTCTTATCAATTTCTCTGATAGGACTCTTTCTTTCCAAATTCTTTCTTACCTGGAGCAGCTTAAATTCATAATCTCTAATCCTAGATTGAGTTATTTCACCCATCTTTTTTATTATATTTTTCATTTCTCTAGAAATGTCGGAATAATTTTTAATTACATAAGATCCTGCTTCTGTTGGAGTCTGTAGACTCAAATCCGCTACTAAATCCAGAAGAGTTTTATCGATTTTATGTCCTATAGCTGAAATTATAGGGGTTTTGGCCACAAATGTAGCGTCTATAACTAACCTATCATTAAAAGATGACAAGTCCTCACTAGATCCACCACCTCTAGTGATTACAATCAAGTCTAGATTTCTCTTATCTAGGCTTTCTATTGCTCTTTTTACCATAAGTGGAGAAGACTCACCTTGGACCTTTACAGGGCTTAGGTATATGTGCATATCATTTGGCTTTTGATTAATAACCGATAGAAAATCTACAATAGCGGCTCCTTCTTCCGATGTGATTAGTCCTATTTTTTGTGGAAATTTAGGAATTTCCTTTTTTCTTTCAGGGTCAAAATATCCTTTTTTCTTAAATTCTTCCTTCATTTGAAGAAATTCTAGATATTTTTGAGAAAGGCCTTTTTCCTTGATTTCATTTACTGAAATCACAATCCTCGAGGAGTAGTTGTTAAAGATTACAGTGCCCTTAACAAGAACATCCTTTCCTACTTCTACAGAAAAATCTATATCCTTGTCATCATAGTAGTAAATTACACAATCTATAATATCCCTATCTTCTTTTAGAGAAAAATATAAATGGGAATTATTGATCCTAACGTTCGATAATTGCCCATTTATATAAAGATTTTGAAATATAGGATCGTGTTTTATATTAGATTTAAAATATTCATTAAACTGCTTAACACTAAGTGCTTTTCTCATTTTCCATCTTTTCTAACGATTGACCCTAAGATAGAATTTACTATTTTATAATCGTCTTCATCTGAGTACTTCTTGGCTAGATTTACTGCCTCGTTGATTGATACCGACACTGGTATATCCATATAATACATTTCGTTGATGCTTAGATATAGAATTGATCTTAGTACCTTAGATAATCTCTTGTGCTTACTATCAAGATTAGTAGCAAGCTTGTCATCGATACTAGAGAAATTGCCTAGAAAAGATGATATAGACTTTTTTACAAAATCTTCACCGGTAAGGTCTAATTCTTCTAGAGCATTATCAATATCTTCAATTTTACTAATACTGTCTTGGTAAATGAGTTTAAAAACCCACTCCCTTTGTTCAACCCTATTCATTATATTTCTAAATTACCGACATTTACATCAACTCTAGTTACAGAAATACCAGTCATATTCTCAACTATATTTTTAACATTTTCTTGTATCTTCTTAACTGTCTTTCTAACATTAATATTTCTATCAAAATTAACATCTAGAGTGAAATGTAGGTTTTCCCCGTGTTTTTTTACTTTGCTTTTAGAATTTCTCTTGTGGAATCTAAAAGACTTATCTTGATTATCTTCGCAGTAAACACCATAGACATCGCTCGCTGCTGCAACTGCTATTTGATCAAGGATTTCGTCTGCTATTTTGACTGATCCGTTAATGAAACTTCCTGACATTATTTACTCCTTATACTCTTGATAGGTAGTCTCCAGTTCTAGTATCGATTTTGATTACATCTCCTTCGTTTACAAAAACTGGAACTTGTATAACTGCTCCTGTTTCAACTGTTGCTGGTTTTGTAACATTTGTTGCTGTATCACCTTTGATGGCTGGCTCTGTTTCTTCTACCTTAAGTTCAACAAAGTTTGGTGCTTCGATTTGGAATGGCTTACCTTCATAGAATTTAATTTGAACTGGTTCATTTTCTTTTACATAAATAATCGCATCTTTAACCGCTTCATATTCAATACCAATTTGTTCAAATGTTTCTGGGTCCATAAAGTAATAAAGCTGTCCATCATTGTATAAATATGACATTTCTTTAGTTGATATTACAGCTTGTTCAAACTTTTCATTTGGGTTAAAGGTTACATCTTTAGCCCCACCATTCATTACAGATCTAATCTTTGCACGAACGAAAGCTGCTCCTTTACCTGGTTTAACGTGTTGAAAATCAACTATTTGATAAACATCATTATCATATACAAAAGTTACGCCTTTTCTTAAATCATTTGCTGAAATCATATATCCTCCTACGCATGTTTCTTCTATTATTATACCATATGAACTTATATTTTTAAAACTATTAGCTTTTTTATGAAGGTTATAATTTATTTATCAGGCCATTTAATGTATAATTAAGATGGTGATATTATGAAAAAACTTGCAATTATTTCTGAATTTAATCCATTTCATAATGGACATAAATATTTAATAGACAAGGCAAAGGAATTTACTAAAACAGACTTAGCTATTAGCTTAATGAGCGGTGATTTCGTCCAAAGAGGTGAGGCGAGTCTTATAGATAAGTATTCTAGAGCTGAAGCTGCCTTAGATAATGGCTTCGACCTTGTTATAGAGATGCCTAACTTTATATCTCTTCAATCGGCGGAATTTTTCTCCTACAAGTCTATCGAGCTTTTGAATAAATTAAAGATAGATTATCTAGCTTTTGGAATTGAGAATTTAGATAGTGAAAAGTTTCTTGAAATTTCAGCTAAGATAATAAATAATAATGAACTAGTAGAGGAATTAACTAAGAACTTCATAGATAGCAAGCATTCATTCACAGAAGCAAGGTATCTTGCCCTCAAAAAATTTCTGGTAGTAGATGATTTCATTAGCTCTAATAATATCTTAGCTCTTGAATATATAAGATCAATTAGTAAAATCAATCCGCAAATCAAACCAATACCAATCAGAAGACTTGGAGCAAACAACCAAGATCTTAATATAAAAGATGAAAAATTCGCTTCATCTACATCTATAAGGAGAAACCTTTCAGGAAATATTAAAAAGCTAATGCCCTATTCTTCTTACCAAAAATTGAAAGACTTCCAAGAAAATTATAAAATAGCGAGTAAAGAAAAGCTTTTTGATATTTTTAAATACAAATTAATGATTGAAGAAAGTCCAATTAAAGATTCCTTATGCTATGAAGAAGGTCTAGATAATTATTTTAGACAATTGTTAAAGAATAATCCTAGCTACGACGAGTTTATCAATCTTGCAGTATCTAGACGCAATACTAAGGCAAGAGTTAAGAGGTTGATGATTAATTATATATTAAATAATCATAAATACCTTAATGAAATTGATTTTAATTTTGTTAAGGTCCTTGCTTTTAATGAGAAAGCTACAAGGATTTTTCGAGATATAAAGGAAGATTTGCGAATAGTAATAAGAAAATCTGACATAGAGAACTTGAGTTCAGACGATCTTCTTATTTACGAAAACATGGTAAAAGCAAGTAATCTCTATTCCCTACTAATAGAAAGAGATTTTAACTCTGACTTCACGAGAAATATTTCAATTAAAAAAACCTATGAGGCCAATTAGCTTCATAGGTTAAGTTTTATTTATTTTCTAGAATTGTTCTTCTATTCTTCTCAAGTTGGTTAGCAAGTTGACTGAAGTTTTCGACAGAACCTTGGAACAATCTATCTACATATGCATAAGATTGTTGTTTAATTTTTTCTGCCTCCATATTTGCTTCTTCGATAATTCTTTCTGCTTCGTTTCTAGCTTCTCTAGTTATTTCATTTTCTGAAACTAGCTGTCTAAATTTATTTCTGGCTTGCTCTTTGATATTGTTGATTTCATTTTCAGCTTCACTTAGTCTATTATCAGCTTCACTCTTGGCCTCGCTAATAATCCTGTCTTTCTCATCAGTTACCCATTGTGCTTGCTTGATTTCTTCTGGTAGAGCATCTTTCATTTCGTTTAATAGTTCATAGATTTCATCTGGATCTACAGAAACTTTTCTTGAGAATGGTACAGATGATGATTCATCCATCACATCTTCCATCTCATTAATCAAATTAATCAATTTATTTTGTGCCATAACGTCCCCCTAATATTCAAACTTTTCTTTGATTCTCTCTTCGACTTCTTTACTTACAAAAGAAGATACATCTCCTTTGAATGTTGCTACTTCCCTCACTCCACTTGAGCTTATAAAGGAATAGTTAGGATTACTTAAAAGAAATATAGTTTCGAGACCGTCCATAAGCTTTGAATTAAACATAGCTATATTTTTCTCATACTCATAGTCAGTTACTTCTCTTAAGCCCCTTGCAACTATCTTGATGTCATTTTCTTTTGCAAAGTTTACTAATAAGCCATTAAAAGATGATATACTTACATTGTCAATTCCATCTTTAATCATTTGTTCCTTTATGATTGATTCTCTTTCTTCCAGAGAAAAGACGGATCTTTTATGTTCATTAATTAATACAGCTACGACAACTTCATCGAACATCTTGGAAAGTCTCTTGATTATATCAATATGCCCAAGAGTCAATGGGTCGAAGCTACCTGGATAAATAACTTTCATTTGCTTTGTATATGTTTACTTGTTTCCTTCCATAAGATTTTTCCTTGATAAGGGTTAATTCTCCCATATCAGAAAAATCTAATTCTTTGTCAGATTCTGTTATTATTATACCTTCATTGGCTAATAATTCATATTCTAATATTAGCTTAACAGATTGCTTTACTAAATCGCCCTCATATGGAGGGTCTAGAAATATGTAGTCAAACTCACGCCCACAATCCTTATATTTTTTCAAAGCTTTCTTAAAATCAAGCCTATCTACATTCACATTAGAAGCTTTAACTTTATCTATATTTTTATTCAAGATAGAAAATGTAGAGGAATTTCTTTCGTTAAATGTAACTTCACGAGCTCCTCTGGATAAAAACTCTATTCCCATTTGTCCAGTCCCAGCAAATAGGTCTAGGGCAGTAAATTCGTTCCTAAACGGATATAGCATATCAAATATAGCTTCTTTTACTTTATTATCAGTAGGCCTAGACGTATTTGACTTTGGAGATTGTAAGATGAATCCCTTGTATTTTCCTGCTACTACTCTCATTAGTTTAAAATAATCCTTTTATTCTCTCTAAAATATTCTTCGACATATGTAAGGTCGATTCCTTCGTAGTTATTAGCTTTGAGCTTCTCATATATCTTAAAACATTTTTCAATTTCATCTTTACTCATATTAAGAAAATCTACAGTCGAAAGATTCTTTCCATGTTGTAAATAAGATAAGATTTTGCCACCACCTCTTTGTTCATAGTCTTTCTTAGCTATTTCGAATCCATCATTACTTTCTACTAAGATATTTAATTTATTTGATGGTGAGGGATTATCAGAAATTAGATAGCAGTATGATTCATACTCTCCTCTACCTACTCTTCCCCTAAGCTGGTGGAGGGTTGAAAGACCGAAATTATTAGCATTATAAATTATCATTGTATTGGCATTGGCCACGTCTATTCCAACTTCAATAACTGTAGTTGCAAGTAGGATATCAATTTTACCATTATTGAAATCTCCTAAGATATCTTCCTTATCCTTAGCTTTCATCTTACCATGAAGGATAGCTATCCTATATCGTGGAAATCTCTTCTTATAGATTTTATATAAATTTTCCAAAGAATTCTTATCGTCTGAGTCTATATTATTGGTAACAACATATATCTGCCTGCCATCTCTTATCGTTTGATCAATCTTTTCATACAAAATTCCAATCTTATCAGATCCCAAAAGCTTAGTATCTATTGGTTTTCTTCCCTTAGGAAGTTCGTTTATTATAGATAAGTCTATAATTTCTGAGATTTTAAGAGAAAGGGTCCTAGGAATAGGGGTCGCTGTCATTGTAAGATAATTTACAGCATCACCCTTTAGGGCCAGCATTTGCCTTTGACTTACACCAAATCTGTGTTGCTCATCATTTACGACAAACTTCAAATAAGAAAATTCAACATCTTCGACTATGAGAGCATGAGTTCCAATAAGGATGTCAATTTTACCATCTTTAAGGTCTTCCTTTATTTTATCCTTGTCCTTACTGCTTCCTGTAAGAAGGGCCGCTTTTACATTGAACTTCTCAAAAAGCTCGATGTTTTTTTCAAATTGCTGAATAGCCAAAAGTTCAGTAGGTACCATCATAGCTGATTGATAGTCGTTTAGAGCGAAAATTATCATAATTACTATAGCGACTATAGTCTTTCCACTTCCTACATCACCTACTAGTAGTCTATTGGCGGTGTAAGGACTCGAACAATCACCTAAGATTTCTTCTAAAACCTTTCTTTGACTTCTGGTGAGTGTGAAAGAAAGCTCAGATAAAATATCATCTAGCTTGTAAGATAGATGGGTATCTTGCCTAAACTTAGTCTTACTTTTGAGAAAGTCCAAGAAGCATAGGTCTTTTAATAAGTCCACTATTTTAATCTGACTCTTTGCCTTGGTTAAGCCTTCGACTGACGTGGGAAAATGAATCTCTTTAAGATTGTCATATCTTTTGTTTATAGAAAATCCTTCTAATATAGTATCTGACAAGATTTCTTCTCTTTTATCAAAGTATGCCAGAGCTTGCCCCATAAATTGCCTAATTTGTTTATTACTAATTCCTCTTGTAAGAGGGTAAATGGATACAATATAACCTATTTCATCATCATCTATATCACAAAATAAAGGATTCCCGGCTTCATAAAAAGCATTCTTCTTGGAAACTGAAGTATAAAACTTATATGACCTTCCTCTAACAAGCCTTCTTGGGGTAAATCTATCATTAAACCATATGAGTCTTATCTTTCCAAATTGCGATTTTTCTTCAAAGGCATATATATAGGAGATAGTCATTTTACCAAAATTCTTCTGATATAGTCTGCTAGAAATTTTCCGGATAAAATAATGTTTGTTGTTATCATCTATATCGACTATACTTTTTAACTTACTCCTATCCTCATATTCTCGAGGATAGTAATTATAAAGATCTGATACAGAAGATATACCGAGCCTCTTAAAGTCCTTACTCTTCTTATCTCCTATGCCCTTTAGAGCCGTTAAATCCATTATTCAAGTGTGATTGTATAGTAGTAGACTGGCTGTCCGCCGTAGACTAATTCACAATCCACGTCTTTGAATTTTTTAGAAAGTTTCTTAGAAAAATCCTTAGCTCTTCTTTTTTCGATATCCTCACCATAATAAATAGTAATCAAAGAAATATCATCTTCTTCTATAATATCAGCTATGGTTTCCTCACAAGTTTTTTCTATTGATGAATCAGTAGCGACTATTTTACCATCGAGTATACCTATATAATCATCTTTTCTTATCTTAATATCATTGACGCTTGTATCTCTTATAGATATTGAAACTTCTGCAATATGAATATCTTCAATGATTTCGTTCATATTTTCTAAGTTTTCTTCAGGACTCATAGCTTCATCAAATTCAAGAATAGCACTGAATGCTTCTGGAATTGATCTTGTCTCGACAACAAATACATTCTTATCTGAAACTTCAGCAGCTTGCTTCGCAGACATTATAATATTCTTGTTGTTTGGGAAAATAAAAATATTTTCAGCATTTATTTCTTCAACGGCCTTATATAGATCTTCTGTTGATGGGTTCATTGTTTGGCCACCTTCAATAACCTTATCTATATTCATGCTTTCCATTATAGCGTTGTAGCCTTCGCCCCTAGATACAGCAATAAATCCATATTTCTTATAGATAGCTTCCTTCTTTTCAGGGATGTCCTCAACTTCAGGCTTTAAGTTTTCTACCGTGATTTTTAATATCACTCCCTCCATCAGAATCATTTGAACTATATTTTGAGGACTGTCAGTCTTAAATGTTGATTTTAATAAATCTTTATTTAGGTCAGATTCATAATTCTTGGTGATTCTTTCAAGGTTTTCATTTAAAGAAGCAAGCTTTTCTTCTTTTCCAGCAAGCTCAAAGTCTACCTTATAAGTAAAGTCATCATCGCTTTTTTCTTCAGACAAATCGATATCTCTGTCGATATTTGAATTTAAAGCATTTAGTGCACCCCTTAGTAAGAAAATTAATCCTTGTCCACCTGAGTCAACAACACCTGCTTCTTTGAGGACTGGAAGTTGATTAGGGGTGTTATCTAGAGTTACTTGGCCTGCGCCTATAATCTCTATTAAGTAATCATCTAATTCAATATCTTCATCGAATACTTCATTAGCTTTTTCAGCCATTTTATTGGCTACAGTTAGGATTGTGCCCTCGGTTGGTTGCATAACAGCTTTGTAAGCTGTTTTACTAGCATTTTCGAAGATATCTCTGACATCACTAGCATAGATTGTATCCTTACCTTTAAGAGTCTTTGACATACCACGAACTAGCTGAGATAGAATAACACCAGAATTTCCCCTTGCTCCCATAAGAGTTCCCTGACTTAGTGCCTTAGAAACTTCTTCAACAGAAGTCAGTCCAGATTTATTTACTTTATCGAGACCAGATTTTATTGTCATAAACATATTTGTACCTGTATCTCCATCTGGTACAGGAAAGACGTTTAGTTCATTAACCAAGTCCTTATTTTCATTTAAATATTCATAAGCTCCAATAATCATTTGTTGAAGTTTATTTGCATCAATACTTTTCATTTACACTCCTATTTGTTAATCCCTTGAACAAAGATATTAACTGCGGCAACTCTTACCTTAAGGGATTTTTCGACATTATACTTTACATTTTCAATTATATTTTGACAAACTACAGGAATCCTAACACCATATTTCAAAAATAAAGAAATATTGATAGAAATTGTGCCATTATCTAGCCTTCTAACTTGAACTCCCTTTTGCATATTATTTACTCCTAAAAGCTCATATATCCCGTCTTTTGCAGATTGACTAGCAAGACCAACAACCCCATAAGATTGCATCACACTTGCTACAGCAATATTGGTTATGAGTGAGTCATCAATAGTTACTTTTCCTAAATTATTAACATACTTAATAGTCATAATACCTCCAGTATGATCAGTAAGTCTATTACCTTTTTATAATGATTATACCATAAACGATACATTAATTATAATAAAATTAGCAAAGATTATTGAACAATAGAAAAAACCGTCAAATTAATGACGGTTTTTAAAAATTTTATTCTTATTTACCAGCTAATCTCTTATATGTTTCATATCTTTCTTTAGCAGCTTTTTCTGCTTCAGCATATAGTTCGTCAGCTGTTTCAGGGAAGGATCTCTTAAGTGATGAGTATCTTACTTCACCTTGAATAAATTCTTGGAATGATTCTTTTGGTTCTCTAGAATCAAGTTGGAATGGATTTTTGCCCTCGTCTGCAAGTCTTCGGTCAAATCTCCATAAGTGCCAGTAACCAGCATCTACAGCTTGTTTTTCTCTGTATTGTGATTTACCCATACCGATTCTGATACCGTGGTTGATACATGGTGCATAAGCTATAACTAGTGATGGACCATTGTAGCTTTCAGCTTCTTTAAGAGCTTTAAGTGTTTGGTTTTGGTTAGCACCCATAGCTACTTGTGCACAGTATACATAACCGTAAGAAGTCATCATTAGACCAAGGTCTTTCTTTCTTACCTTTTTACCAGATGCAGCAAATTGTGCTACCGCAGATAATGGTGTAGACTTAGAAGATTGTCCACCTGTATTAGAGTAAACTTCTGTATCGAATACAAGGATGTTGATGTCTTCACCACTTGCAAGTACGTGGTCAACTCCGCCGAATCCGATATCGTAGCTCCATCCGTCACCACCAAAGATCCAGATAGATTTTTTAATCATGTAATCTTTTAGTTGGAAGATCTTGTCAAGTAGGTCTTTACCTTCTTCGCTATCTACTGTTTCTTCTTTTAGTTTCATGATCTTAGCTGTTGCTTCTTTAGAAGTATTAACAGTTTCTTTTCCTTCTAACCAAGCCTTGAATGCTTCGTTAAATGGTGTATCAAGACCAAGTTCTAGGAAGTTGTTCATGTATGTTTCTAGTAATGACTTATTAGCATCTGCTGCAAGTTTCATACCATAACCATATTCAGCCGCATCTTCGAATAATGAGTTACCCCAAGCTGGACCTTGTCCACAAGAATTCTTTGTGTAAGACATAGCTGGTGCACTTGCTCCCCAGATTGATGAACATCCTGTAGCATTTGCAATGTACATTCTATCACCAAATAGTTGTGTTACAAGTTTAGCATATGGTGTCTCACCACAACCTGCACAAGCACCTGAGAACTCAAGTAATGGTTGTTTGAATTGGCTTCCCTTTAGAGTCATTGGATCCATAACATCTTCTTTGTATCCAACTTCTTCATGAGCGTAGTACCAGTTATCTTTTTGTTCTTCCACTTGATCTTCGAATGGTTTCATTAGAAGAGCTTTTTCTGGAGCTGGACATACGTCTGCACAGTTTCCACATCCAGTACAATCTAGTGGAGAAACTTGGATTCTAAATTCGTATCCTTCCATGCCCTTACCAATAGCTTTTTTAGTTTCAAAGCCTTCTGGTGCGTTTGCCTTTTCTTCTTCTGTTACTAAGAAAGGTCTAATTACTGCGTGAGGACAAACGTATGAACATTGGTTACATTGGATACAGTTTTCAAGTTGCCATTCTGGAACGTTAAGAGCGATACCTCTTTTTTCGTATTGTGTTGTACCTGATTCGAATGCTCCATCTTCTCTACCAACAAATGCTGATACAGGGATGTCGTCTTCTTTTTGTTCAAGCATAGGTTTAACAATTTCTCTGATGAATTCTGGAAGTTCTCTTTCTTCTTTCTTTTCATCAACAGCATCTTTCCAAGCTTCTGGAACTTCTACTTTGTGGATTGCATCAATTCCGCTATCTACAGCCTTGTAGTTCATGTTTACAATGTCATCACCCTTGTGACCGTAAGATTTAACTATAGAGTCTTTTAGGTATTTAACGGCATCTTCTAATGGAATTACGTTAGCTAGTTTGAAGAATGCTGATTGCATTATCATGTTTGTTCTAGAACCTAGACCAATTTGTGCTGCTAAGTGAGAAGCATCAATTGTGTAGAATTCTACATTATGTTCTGCAATGTAGCGTTTCATGTTTGCTGGTAGGTGTTCTTCTAATTCTTCATCTGTCCAAGCACAGTTTAGTAAGAATTTACCACCATCTTTTAGGCCTTTAAGTAGGTCGTATTGGTTTACATAAGCTACCTTTGAGCAAGACATAAAGTCAGCTTCATCAAGTAGGTATGTTGATCTGATTGGGTCTTTACCAAATCTTAAGTGAGAAACTGTTAGACCACCTGATTTCTTTGAGTCATAGTCAAAGTAACCTTGTGCGTACGTGTCTGTGTTATCACCGATAATCTTGATAGCTTGTTTGTTAGCACCAACAGTTCCGTCAGATCCGAATCCCCAGAATTTACATCTTGTTGTACCTTCTTGTCTAATCTTAAGGTCTGTTCTTTCAAGTGATTTGTGTGTTACATCATCGTTGATAGAGATTGTGAAGTCTTCTTTTGGTTCATCTTTAGCAAGATTTACAAATACTGCTTCTATATCAGCTGGAACTGTATCTTTAGATGAAAGACCATATCTACCACCGATGATTTGTGGTTTGTCTTCTTGATCATAGTAAGCAGATTTAACATCTAGTAATAGTGGCTCACCAATAGATCCTTTTTCTTTTGTTCTATCAAGGACAGCAATTTTCTTAACTGTTTTTGGAATTGCTTTTAGTAAGTGTTCTTTAGAGAATGGTCTGTATAGGTGAACTTCAATCATACCTACTTTTTTGCCTTCAGCTAGTAGGGCATCGATTGTTTCTTCTGCTGCTTCACATACAGAACCCATTGCTACGATGATTTCTTCAGCGTCATCTGCACCGTAGTAGTTGAATAATTCGTAGTTTGTACCAATTAATTCATTGATTTTGTGCATGTAATCTTCAGCTATACCAACGATATCTTCATAAGCGTTGTTGCTTGATTCCATTCTTTGGAAGAAGATATTCTTTTCAGCTGTACCAATTGTTTTTGGTCTTTCTGGGTTTAGTGAATTGTTTTTAAATCTATTTACTGCTTCCATATCTACAAGTGGAGCTAAATCTTTGTAGTCCCAAACTTGGATTTTTTGGATTTCGTGACTTGTTCTAAATCCGTCGAAGAAGTTTACGAATGGAATGCTACCTTTGATAGCTGATAAGTGAGCTACTGGAGATAAGTCCATTACTTCTTGAACTGAAGATGAGCAAAGCATAGCAAAACCTGTTTGTCTTGCTGACATTACATCTGAGTGGTCACCATAGATTGAAAGTGCGTGTGTTGCAAGTGTTCTTGCTGCAACGTGGAATACACCTGGTAATCTTTCACCTGCAATTTTGTACATGTTAGGGATCATTAATAATAATCCTTGACTTGCAGTATATGTAGTAGTTAGTGCTCCTGCTGCTAATGCACCGTGAACTGCTCCTGCAGCACCTGCTTCAGATTGCATTTCCTTTACTTCAACTGGTCTACCAAAAATATTTTTTCTACCGTTAGCAGCCCAAACATCTACTGCTTCTGGCATTGGTGATGAAGGTGTGATTGGATAGATTGTTGCAACATCTGTGAACGCATATGATACGTGAGCTGCTGCTGTGTTACCATCCATAGTCTTCATAGCTCTTTTAACTGTCATTTAAGACCTCCTATAATATTAGTAACAAATATCGTTAACACTACTTAAAGTATAAAGTTTATTAGTGGAATTGTCAAGGGATATTTTGAACTTTTTTATATTCTTAACTAAGATTGTTCATCTCACCAGTAAATTTGATAATCCCCCTAATCTTAGTAATTATATAAGTTGTTATTTATAATTTATTTAATGAATCTTCTTATAATTGTTCGTCTTCATCTACATGGCTAGGAGTTGATACATCATCAGGTTCTCTGCCTGCAGCTTGTCTAAAGATATTATCGGTCATAACCTTTGCAGCATTGTAACCTAGATTTTTTTCTCTTTGATTCATGGCGGCAACTTCCACAATCATCGCAAGATTTCTACCAGCCCTAACAGGAACAACAAGATGAGGTACCTTTACTCCAAGAATTTCTATGAAGTGATCATCAAGTCCAAGTCTGTCGTATTCGTAATCTTCTTTCCATTGCTCTAATTCTATTACCAAATCAATTCCTGTAGTTGTTTTTACAGAACCTGAGCCATATAGTCTTCTAACATTTATTATTCCTAGTCCCCTTATTTCCATGTAGTGCCTAATATTTTCTGGAGATGATCCAGAAAGTCTATTATTCACAGAAATTATGTCGACCATATCATCAGCTATGAGCCTGTGTCCCCTGTTTACTAGATCAAGAGCCGTCTCACTTTTTCCTACTGATGACTTACCCATAATTAGAACACCGACACCAAAAACTTCCAAGAGCTCTCCGTGTACATTACTTGTTTGTGCCAATTGGTATTCTAGTTCATCTGATAATTTAGATATCAGCCTTGTCGACTTTAGTGGAGACCTAAGTAGGGTTACATCATAATAATCGCACAAATCCTTTATATCTTGATTAATTTCTTTGTCATAGGTAAAGATGATTGCTGGAATTTTATATGATAGGATTCCCCTAAATCTTTCGTATTGCATCCTAGAGTCAAGACTTGTGAGATAAGTATATTCTACTGATCCTATCAATTGAAGCCTCTTGTGAGGAAATTTTTCTAGATAACCCGTAAGTTGAAGTCCAGGTCTATTAACTTCCGCACTTTCAAGCTCTATTTTTTCAAAATCACTTGACTTGTGAACTATCTCTAGATTTAAGATTTCTACAATTTTACTTAGTTTCACAGTCTTATCATCTATTCCGCTTGTAATCTCTTTGTCTATGTGTTCGCTAAAATCGCTTATACTTGTACTATTTGCCATATCTATCCTTTCAGTCTAAAGTATTTGTATATTTCTAAGGCTTGAACTTTCCCCACCAGAGGAACTTCCATGAGCTCTTCAACGCTTGCCTTTTTAATATTTGAAATAGTCTTAAAATGCTTGTAGAGATTTTTCCTAGTTTTCTCGCCAACCCCTTTTATATTGTCTAGCTCTGTAGTCTTCATTGTGTTTTGCATCAGCTTTCTATGGTAGTTTATTGCAAATCTATGGGCCTCTTCCTGGATTTCATATATGAGCTTATAGACAGGATCTCTCCTGTTAATGGCGATTTCCTCATTGTTGTAGACTATTGCTCTTGTAGTATGTTTATCATCCTTAACAAGTCCTGCTACTTCAATGGATAGACCCAAGCTATCTATAACTTCTTTTGCTATAGTAACCTGCCCTTTTCCTCCATCCATCAAGATTAAATCAGGTAGAGATCCAAACCCTGTCTGGGTATTTCCTTTTTCTTTTTCTTCTAGTCCACGTTTGAGCCTTCTCGTAAGAACTTCCCTATGGGATGCATAATCATCGCTACCTACTACAGTCTTTATTTTAAACTTTCTATATTCCTTAGGAGTTGGTATTCCTCCCTCAAAGACAACCATGGATCCTACCGAAAGAACGCCGGATGTGTTAGAAATATCATAACATTCTACTCTAAATACATCTTTAAGATTTAGTATATCCATAAGTTGATTAATACCAGAGGATTTCTTTCTTTCCTTTCTTTCAGCTCTTTTATCATACTTAATTCTCATATCGAGAGCATTACGACTTGCCATATCTACAAGTTCTTTTTTCTTTCCGAGTTTTGGATTGTGTATATAGACCTTAGACTTTTTCTTTCTGGATAAGAATTCGCTAATGGAATCAAAGTCTGTTGGCATATATTGAACTAGGATTTCTTTAGGAACATACATTATGTCAAGATAAAACTGTTTGATAAACGAAGACATAATATCTGAATCAGTTTCCATAAAATCGTTTTTTATTATGAAATGTTCCCTATCAACGATTTTACCCATACGCATAAAGAAAACCTGGATAATAATAGAATTCATCCCCTTGCTCATGGCTATGATATCTAGATCATCTCCTCCAGTTTCAGTCACATTCTGTCTTTCAGAAATTACAGATAAGGCCCTATAGTAATCTCTGTATTTTGCAGCCATTTCGAAATTTAATTCCTTGCTTGACTCTTCCATCTTAGTAAGAACCCAATCTGGGATTTTTTCTGATTTATTTTCTAGAAATTTAACTACATCATCTATATGGTTTAAATATCTTTTCTCATCCTCCTTATCTACACAAGGTCCCTTGCATTTATGGATGAAATAATTGAGACACGGCCTATCAAGCCTTGCCCCCTTGTCGAAGTTCAGATTGCAAGTTCTAAAGGGATAATAAAGGTGAAATAGGTCTATAGCGTCATTTACAGCATAGGCATCAGGGAAGGGGCCGAAGTAGCGTCCCCCATCCTTTACAACTTGCCTCACCTTCTTTATCCTAGGATATTTTTCCTTACAGATTTTAATATAGGGATATTGTTTATCATCCCTTAGAACTATATTATATCTGGGTCTATTTTTTTTGATTAAATTGCTCTCAAGAACCAGAGCTTCTACCTCATTTTGAACAATAATATATTCGAAATGGTCGATGTTTTTGACCATGGCAAGGACCTTGGCCCCCTTGTTTTTATTATTGTCAAAGTATTGGCGCACTCTTCTTTTTAGGGAAATGGCCTTGCCTACATAGATAATCTCGTCTTGGGCATTTCTCATTATATAGACACCAGGTAGGTCTGGAAGTTCTTTTAATTTCTCTTTAATCTGTTTTTTTGTCAAATTGCTTTACAACTCTCTTTCAAATATTCTAACTCTGATCCTTCGAGATATGGGCTTAACTTTTCAAAGCAGGTCTTGTTATATTCGTTTAGCCAATCAATCTCATCCCTATTGAGCATCTCAGTCTTGACTGGTCGTGTATCTATTGGTACAAAAGTTAGACTTTCAAACTGATTGAACTTTCCAAATTCATTTTCCATGGCTCTTCTTACGTAAGCCTCATTTTCAATTCTTATTCCGTGAGAATCTTCTATATAAAGGCCTGGCTCGATTGATGTAGTCATGTTTTCTACAAACCCGCTATCATCTCTTTCAGAAATTCTTTGTGGTCCCTCATGTACAGTAAGTACAAATCCAACACCATGGCCTGTTCCATGGAAAAAGTCCTTACCTGCTTGCCAAAGTGGATATTTTGCTATAGCATCTAGTCTTTGGCCGTTAGTCTTGTCTTTAAATCTAGCTAGAAATAGGCTCAAAAATGATTTTAATACTAGGGTATAGTCAGTTTTTTCCTGATCAGTCAGTCTTCCCAAAGCTACAGTTCTTGTGATATCTGTAGTTCCTTCCTTATAGTGAGCACCAGAATCAACTAAGATCATCCCCTCATTTCTGATTGTCTTAGATCCTGTAGCTTGTGGAGCGTAGTGGACTATAGCTGCATTTTCCTTATAACCTGCTATTGTTTCAAAGGAATCTTCAATGTAGGATTCATCTTCCTTTCTTAAGTCTTGGAGTTTCTTGCTTGCTAAAAGCTCATTTAAGTTTCCTGTCTTTGCCCCAACTTCTAGCCAAGCGAAAAATTTAGTCAAGGCAATACCGTCTTTGATGTAGGCCTTTTTGATGTTTTCTATCTCTACATCTGTCTTGATAGCCTTCATATCAGTTGTTATGTTGGTACCAAGGCTTACCTTAACGTTAGAATTTATGCTATCATATATAGCGACATTTGTTCTTTCAGGGTCGAGAAAGATTCTATTCTTACCTGGTATATTATTTAATAGCTTAAAGATAGATTCATAGGAATATAATTTAACACCATTATCTTCAAGATAATCTCTAACTTCTCCAGGGATCTTTTCTTCATCTATGCACAAATATGCTTCATCTTTTGATATTAAAGAATATGACAAGAGAACTGGATTGTAATCAATATCGTTACCTCTAATATTTAAAAGATAACAGACATCTTCTGGCGAACCTATAAAGGTGTAGTCATAATCATTGTCTGCCATTATATTTCTAAGGCGAAGAAGCTTTTGTGATACACTTTCACCTGCATATTTATCTTCCATAATCCAAGCCTTATCTTTTCTTAAGCTTGGTCTATCTGTCCACATTTGAGAGATGTAATCAACATCAGATACCAAAATTCTAGCTCCCATGCTTTCACTTAGGTCCTTATAGGCTTTTACCGAAAAATTTTCGCCATCAAATGCAATCTTGCCAAATTCTCCTATATTTTCATCTAAGTATTCGATTAGATTAGGGACAGATTCTACTCCCATTTTCATTAATTTGAACTCAGAATTCTTAAGCTCCTTAGCTGCTTGCAAGAAATATCTGCTATCAGTCCATAAAAGCGCCTCATTCATAGTTATAAGAGCAGTTCCAGCAGATCCTGTAAAGCCTGATATAAATTCGCGTGTCTTATAATAATCAGATAGATATTCCGATTGGTGGGGATCAGAAGTTGGAACTATATAAGCGTCTATATTTCTTTCTCTCATTAGATTTCTAAGTTTTTCTAATCGTTCGTTGATATTCATATTTCTCTCCTTAAAATCTTAAAGTAATCATATATCTATATTATACTAATAATAATCTCTTTACATAATTTAATTTCCTCAAAAGAGATTAACAAGTGACTTTGCCAGCATTTCATCTAATATCTAGATTGATATTTCTCCTAAAACAATTATAATATAATCATTGCAAAAATAAAAAAGTGGATGGAGTGATTAAATGAAATTAGGAATAGTAGGCTTGCCTAATGTTGGGAAATCAACATTGTTCAATGCCATTACCAAAGCAGGTGCACTTATTGCAAACTATCCATTTGCGACCATAGATCCAAATGTTGGTCTTGTAAATGTGCCTGATCAAAGACTAGAAGTTCTATCAGAAATGAGCTCTAGCAAAAAGATAGTTCCAGCAGTTGTAGAATTCTATGATATAGCTGGGCTTGTAAAGGGTGCCTCAAAGGGAGAAGGATTAGGAAATAAATTCTTATCTAATATCAGAGAAACAGAGGCAATAGTTGAAGTCTTAAGATGCTTCGATGATGCTAATGTAACCCACGTAGATGGATCAGTTGACCCATTAAGAGACATAGAAACAATCAACCTCGAGTTGATTTTCTCCGATCTTGAACTTGTAGATAAGGTCCTAGAGAAAAGAAAAAAGGTTGCAAGAAGTGATAAGAGTGTAAGAAGCGAGGTAGAACTTCTAGAAAGAATCAAAGAAGTTCTTGAAGAAGGAAAGTCTGCAAGAATCTTGGACTTAAATGAAGAAGAAAATAAAATGCTTAGGGCTTATCAACTTCTTTCTACAAAGCCAATCATTTACGTATGCAATGTAAATGAAGAGGATGCTGCAAATGATGGTAAGGATAATCCATATGTGGAGAAGGTTCGTGAATTTGCCAAAAGCGAAGGAGCTGAAGTTTCTGTAGTTTCCGCTAAAATTGAGCAAGAAATTTCTGAAATCGAAGATGAAGAAGAAAGAGCGGAATTTTTAGCTATGATCGGTCTTGAAGAATCAGGTACCGACAAGGTAATCAAAGACTCATATAAAACTCTTAACCTTATGTCGTTTTTGACAACTGGTGAGATGGAAACAAGAGCTTGGACTATCACTAATGGAACAAAGGCAGTAGACGCCGCTGGTAAAATCCACTCTGATATATCTCGAGGATTTATCAAGGCAGAAATTGTTTCTTATGATGACTTAGTTGAATCTGGTTCAATCCACAAGGCTCAGGAAAAAGGCCTACTAAGACAAGAAGGAAAAGATTACATCATGCAAGATGGCGATGTAGTCAACTTTAAGTTTAATGTATAGTAATCCTATGAAAAAACAAGGAAGATTAATAGTCCACACCGGCTCAATGTTTTCAGGTAAAACAACCTCCCTTTGGAGAGAGCTTTATAGGATGAGGATAGCGAATTATAAAATTGTAGCCTTTAAACCATCTATTGATAGTAGAGATGATGAGAGAAAGATTGTAAGTCACGATAACTTACAGTTAGACGCCCACAAGGTCGAAAACTTAAGAGAAATCTTAACTTATGCCAAAAATAACGACATAGACTGTATAGGAATTGATGAATTACAATTCTTCCCTAACGAACCTAGAGAAGTTATAGATATATTCAACGAACTAATGGCAATGAAGATTACTATAGTTGTATCAGGGCTTGATATGGACTATAAGACCCAACCATTTGAGATTATAAAGGAAATCATGCCTATAGCAGACGAGCTTGTAAAACATCACGCAATTTGCGCGTCTTGTGGAGAAGATGCCTGGGCCTCTTACAGAAAAACTTCAGATGAATCTCGTATCCAAATTGGTTCAAAAGATTTGTACGAACCCCTATGCAGATCTTGTTATAATAAAAAAATGAAAGAAAAAGAAAAATACAAAAATCAAATATCTTTAGAAGAAATCAATTAAAAAAATGCATGGACTACACCATGCATTTTAAATTGAAATTATTTTGAGTTTTCTTTAAAAGAGAGAGCATTTTCTTCTAATTCATCAAATTCTTCTTTAGTTAACCCATATTCTCCAAATGTAATAAGTTCTGGATTATGATAATCACTTCCTCCACTTTTATATAGGTCAAATTTTTTGGCAAATTCTTGAGTTAAAGGGTAGTCTTCCTCTTTCATCTTAGAATGATTTATCTCAATACCTTTCAGACCATAAGATACATATTTTTCAATTTCAGAATAATTATGATATTGACATGGATGTGCGATAATTGGCATGCCACCATCTTTTAAAATAGCCTCAATACCTTCTTTAACATCTATATAGCCCATTTTTAAATCTGTTTCCTTGCTCGTCTTTGATGCAAATAGTTCCTTATACTTTTGTGGAGTCATCTCTTCTGGATACTTTTCCTTTAATGCTTGAAAAATATTCATCTTGAATACAATAGAGTTTGGTGAGAATTTCTTAGCATCTTCATAACTTATATCATAGCCTTTTCTTCTTAGATTTTCTATAAGCTCTTTATGATATTCATTTCTGCAATGTAGGGTATGGTTACAAAGCCTTTCTATAGTGGGAGTGTTTTCGTTTAACCAAAGACCAACCACGTGAACTTTTTTATAAACATCAAAGTCATAGCAGCTCATCTCTACGCCTTTTATGATTTTCATATCATGTTTTTTTCCGTATTTATAAATTTCATCATAATGATTAACTGTATCATGATCAGTAATAGCTATTACCTTTAGTCCATGATTTTTTGCATCTATTATTACATCTTCTATTTCACAAACTCCATCAGAGTGGTTTGTGTGCATGTGTAAGTCTGCATATTTCATTTTTTCGCTCCTAACAATATATCT
This sequence comes from Anaerococcus sp., assembly GCF_022770135.1. Classification (GTDB taxonomy): domain Bacteria; phylum Bacillota; class Clostridia; order Tissierellales; family Peptoniphilaceae; genus Anaerococcus. The sequence goes on from NZ_JALEIL010000127.1 coordinate 25,004, forward strand.
CCAAATTCAACTTCTCTACTGTCGATAATTTCAAATTCTTTATAATCATCTGAATTTGTAACGACAATTATTACATCGTCATCATAACCAGAATTACGAATATTCTCTATATCAAATTTTATCAGCTCATCTCCTTTATTAACCTTTGACCCTACTTCTACCAGAACCTCAAAACCTTCCCCTTTGAGATTTACGGTATCAATTCCAATATGAATCAAGACTTCCATTCCATTATCGCATTTTAAACAGATAGCATGGCCAGAGTCAAATACAGCTGTAACTTCTGCATCTTCTGGAGATCTTAAAATACCCTGGCTTGGCTTTATAGCAATACCATCTCCCATAACCTTACTTGCAAAAGTTGTATCATCCACTTCTTCTAGTTTCTTAATACTTCCTTCAATAGGGGCATAAAGTACGCCATCTTTCACAGAAATTTCTTTACTTTCATTCTCTACAGTATTTTGTATTTCCTCTTCTTCGTCTTTAAATTCTGAGTCATCAAAACCTATTATGAGAGTCGCTATAAATGTAACTATTGATGCTATTAGAATTGTAAGAATCGCCATGAAAAAGAAGTTTTCTTCTTTTGAAACCCACATGGCCAGTGATAAAATTCCTGGTGTTACATATATAAAAGCTTTTAACTTAACAATACCTGCAAAAATTCCTGCTACAAAAGCACCTATCATCGCTGCATACATCGGTTTTTTTAATTTTAAATTAACACCATACATAGCAGGCTCCGTGATTCCTCCAAGAAAGGCTGTCACAGATGATGAAAATGCAAGAGATTTAAGATTTTTCTTTTTGGTTTTTACTGATACTGCAAGAGATGCAGCGGCTTGACTCATGTTTGAACAGAGTGCAACTACCCTAATCACCGGGTCAAATCCTTGTTCTGCAACAAGGGCTATTGATATAGGACTTAAAGCCTTATGAACACCTACAGATACGAGCCAAGGATAAACAGCTGCAAGGATTGCTATCGCGAACATTCCTATCTTGTTATATAAAAACATTGAACCCTTAGCTATAAAGGTAGAAATAAAGTTTCCTATAGGTGCTATTAGAATAAAGGTTAATGGCATCATAATTAAGGCAATAAGTAATGGTTCTGCAAAAACCTTTATCATTTCAGGAACAATTTTTTTGACAAATTTTTCAACATAGGACATTATCCATACACCCATAAGGGCTGGAACAAGGCTGGAAGTGTATTTAACTAAAGGAACACTAATTCCAATAAATTTAAATACTTCACCTTCTTTAACAATATCCATCCAAACTGGATTTACTAAACATAGACCAAGAAAAGCACCTAGGTACTGGTTAGTATTAAATATTTTGGCTGAAGAAAAACCAATAAATGCTGGCATAAAATAAAAACCAGTATCAAAAATAAATTTAAGCATAATATAAGTTTGGGAATCTTCTGCTAATACGCCTGTTAAGCTAAGAACAAGAAGCAGAACTTTTCCTATACCTACGCCTGCTAAAAGTGGGATAACTGGTGCAATTGATCCTGTGATTGCACTTAAAACCCTATCTACAATTGACCTTTCATCTTTTTCGCTGCTGTCATTTGATTTTTTAATATTTAAATCTTTTGCTATTTCTTGGTAGACCCTATCTACATCATTTCCTATAACCAATTGATATTGGCCAGATTTTTTAACAAGAGTTAAAACATCATTTAGGGATTTTACTCTTTCATCATTTGCTTTTGACTCATCTACTAATTCAAATCTAAGCCTTGTTGAACAATGTACCAAAGACTTAATATTATCTTTACCACCGACATATTTTATAATATCATTTGCTAATTTTTCGTATTTCATCTTTACCTCCAATTTTTTGATAATTGAAAGTTTAGCCAACTTAATGTAACTACCTTACTTAAAATTTATTTTTCCCTTTCTCCTCCTCTATATCGCTAATTACTTGTGATATGTGAATTGTTAAGTATAGAATTTCCTCATCGTCTAAAATATAATTAAAAGAATTATTAACAAAATCTTTTATCTTTAGTGTGCACTGATAGGCATCTACATATCTATCCTTAATCAAAGGCAGCAAATCATTTTTTAAGGATAATTTTTTCTGATCTTCTCCCGATAAAATCCTAAGGCTAAAGAATCTTAAATGTCTCAAAAATCTTTGATAATAAAAACTTTCCACATTGAAATTAACTTTAAAGAAAAATTTTACTATATTTAGAATACTTTGGACTAGCTTGGTAGACTTATAAAAATCTTCCATGTCATCGCCATTTTCAGAAACTACTATATGCATAGCAATAAAAGCTGCTTCATCTTCTGCCATCTTTACAGAAAATAGTGATTCTATTATATTTAAAGCTTCAAGTCCCAGCCTAAATTCATCTGGGTAAAAATTCTCTATTTCAAATAAAAGCTTATTTTTCAAATGGAGCCCTTCTCTATACCTGGCAATGGACATATACAAGTGGTCTGTTAGCGATAAATAAATACTGTCAGCTAAGTCTTTACCAAGTTTTTGACTGGCCCTTTGAATTATCATTTGAGATAATTCGAAATATTCTTCAGGTATATCTTCAAGTAAATTTATTAACTGGTTATTTTTCTTATCGTCTTCTAAAACAAAAATCTTTTGGATTTTAGTCTCATCTATCAAATCTCCATTTTTTTTGCTAAATCCTATCCCTTTTCCCATAACAATAACTTCTTTACAATTTATATCTTCAGATATAACGGAATTATTATTAAGTATTTTTTTTACTACTATTTTTATCACCACCTTAAAAATAAAAAAACCTATCCCTTAAAAATTCGGGATAGGTTTTGCGGAATTTCCTAACAATCCATATCTACTATAATAATACTATTGGATAGAACAAATATCAATCTATTTATAGATTACAGACTGTTGACAAAATCAAAATAACCCTTATTTCGACCGAACGGAGTGAGCGGAGAAATCTAATGAGATCTCTCCATGCGTTCGTTTCACTCTCTTAGTCGAGATAAGGGTAACTTAACGATAAAATAAATTTCGATTG
>NZ_JALEIL010000138.1 GCF_022770135.1 Anaerococcus sp.
GATATTGATGAATATATATATTATTTTAATAATGAGCGAATCCAATCAAAAACAAAATGGATGCCGCCTACAAAGTATAGGCAAGCATCCTATTGTAAATAACTAATTTAATATTATGTCCAGTTTTATGGGTACACTTCAACTAAGGGGAGTTTTACTTTGTCTACTGATTGATTAAATTTAATTTTTTAAGAATGGTCATAAAGGCAGATAGGACAACTGCCACAACTGAGGCTAGGACCATTCCTTGTAGCTCTATTGCTCCAAACTTTAGAGAAAGCCCTGAAAGACCTGCTATAAATATTACTGATGTCAAAACTAGGTTGACAGATTTAGAATAATCTACCTTTTGATCTACCAAAAGTCTTATACCACTTGTACCTATCATTCCATAAAGAAGGAAGGTTACACCTCCTATTACATTTCCTGGAATAGTTTGAATAATTGCAGCCAAAGGTCCAAAAAATGCCATAATTATCGAAATAACTGCAGCTCCTCCTATAACTTGAACTGAGTAGACTCCTGTAATAGCCATAACTCCGATATTTTCCCCATAAGTTGTAGTAGGAACACCGCCAACAAGTCCTGATAGGGCTGATGAGAAATTATCGGCAAAGATTGATCTGTGTAGACCTGGTTCTTTTAATAAATCTCTTCCTATGATATTACTTGTCACAACTTGGTGAGAAATATGCTCGCTAGTAATAACTAAGATTACTGGAAGCATAGCAAGGATTGCACTAGCAGAAAACTTTGGAGCTGAGAAGTCTGGTAGGGTAAAAAGGCTTGCTTCTCTTACTGGGGTAAAATCCACCATACCGAAAAATACTGCAGCAATGTATCCTACCACAATTGAAATTAGGATTGGAATTGTTGAGAAGAATCCCTTAAAGGCAACTGATCCAATGATAGCTGTAAATAGTGTTATAAAGAAAACTAAAAAGTCTTTCTTTGAAGCTGTATCAGTCATAAGATTAGCCCCTATTGTTCCACCAGTTACTGTATTTCCAGCAAGCTCAAATCCTATTAGGGCAACAACTGCTCCCATAGCTGCAGGTGGAAGAAGAACATCTATCCAACTTGTCCCAAACTTATATATTATATAAGCTAAGATACAACCGAGAATTCCGACCACAATAAAAGCACCCTGAGCATACTGGAAACCTTCGCTTGCGATAATAGCTGTACCTGGAGCTAAAAATGCGAATGAAGAACCCAAATAAGCAGGTGCTTTTTGTTTAGTAATTAATATAAATAATAAAGTTCCGATACCATTCATCAATAATACGATACCTGGATTAATGCCAAATAAAATAGGAACTAAGACACTAGCGCCAAACATTGCAAAAGTATGTTGGATCGACAAAGGTAACAATAATTTTAATGGAACTTTTTCTTCTACTTTGTAGATTTTTTTAGAATTTTTCATAATACCTCCCTAAATTTCCACATGATATTGTAGCAAAATAGAGAGGACTTGTCAAACTAAATCATTAAAATAAATTTCTATCTTATTTATCTTTTTTATTTTTTGTTCTCACACACAAAAAGTAAGTGGTTACTAGCTCCTAGTGTTTCTGGATTTTTGCAATGATTAAGATGGAAGGCTAGATAATTATTAAATGATTCTTCCGTCATTTCTTCCAATTTTTGACTTAAAATCTCAGCAAAGCCATCGCTTGCAACTATTCCTTTTATATTTAAGCCCGATTTTTTAATCATTTCTTTTGCTTCATTTAATTTGAAAAATACAAAAGGCCTATCTATTAATCTCTGCTTCTCACTAATATATGAATCACTTGAAAAAATATTTGTATTGTAGTTAATAGTTTCGCTAATCATTACCGCATCATGATTTATAAAAGATATTAATATATAACCACCATCTTTGCACACTCTTTTTGCCTCTTTAAGTACATCCATTCTATCTTCTTTCCTTGATAGATGATACATTGGTCCAAATAAAAGCACTATATCAAAATAATCTGATTCTAGATCTTTTAGGTCAAAAGAGGACTTATTGTATACCTTTATATTCGGAATGTCTTTTGATTTAGCCTCTAATAGTTTGAAATTTGAAGATGATGGCTCAAAGGCTACTATCTCACAAGCTTTTTGACCTAGCGGTAGGCTGTAAGCTCCAGTCCCAGCTCCGATATCAAGGATTTTGGAATTTGAACAAATTAATTTTTCTATTTCTGTTAAAGTAGTTATTTTTTCTACAAGGCCAGTTCTTGATTTAAGACGTTTATCTTCATCAAAGACCTTATATAATTCTTCATTCCTCTCTAAATCGTTATTAATTTTTAAAATCTCGCTTATATCCATAGTATAACTCCTTTAAAATTAATATACGTTGTTAAAGTATTTATTCTAGATTGTAAAATCTTATATGTAAGCATACTTAATCAAAACTGTGAAACTTCATGATTATTTACAGTTTTAGGATTATTTTCTAAGGAATACAAATATTTGAAAAATAGGAGATATTTATATTATATCATAAAGAATCTTAACTATAGATTTTGTAAATATTTTAATTCTAGTCTAACTAGTATTAGTTGGATCTTTTTTATGTACATTTTTCAACCATCAACATAGCTTAAATAAAAAATCGGCAAATCCTATTCTTGTGGATTTGCCGATTTTGAAAGTCTTATGGCTTATTTATAAAAGGTCTTCGCCTTTTACTGCATCTATTATTTCGTCTTTTATATCGTCTACCTTATCTCTAACTTCGTCGATTTTGTTGTTGTTTTTGAGGTATAGATATGCTCCTACTGCTGTCGCAGCTGCTGTAAATAGTACTTTTCCTACTGTATTTTCTTCTTTTTTGTCTCTATTATTTTTATAATCAAACATTTCTGCCTCTTTCTTTAATATTCAAAAGAATAGTATTCCTACCCTAGTTGGCCTTTCTTTCTATATCTTGATTATACTTTCCATATTATTAATTTTCAAATTAGTTTTTATTAATTTATATGTTTTTATTTTTAACTTATCTTTAGTCTTCTCTCACAAGTGGCATGGACATACATCTTGGTCCTCCCCTGCCTACAGTTAGGGTTGATGAGTCGAGTTTTATTACTTCTATGCCATTTAGCTCGAGCATTTGGTTGGTTACGGTGTTTCTCTTATAAACTATTACCTTGCCTGGGGCTATAGCTAGGGTGTTTGATCCGTCAGTCCACTGTTCCCTAAGGGCTGCTATAGGATCTCCTCCTCCGCATGGAAGAAGTTTTATTTCATCTAGTTTTAGAGAATCTTTTAAAAGGTCGTCTAAGGATTTTTCTATTATCTCTTCCATAATCCTATCATCTTTTTTACTAAATTTAATGGCATGGAAGGTAGAAATTATTCCAGGGTGGTAGGTAAAGGTATCATAATCTATTTGAGTAAAGACAGTATCTAGGTGCATGTAGGCTCTTTCATTAGGAATATTTATTGCAATGATTTCTTCTATCTTTGACTCATCATCGAATAAGATATTGTGGGCAAGGTCCTTGATAGCTGCAAGCTGAGTTCTTTGGCTAATTCCTATCATCAAGAGGTTTTCATTGATATTTAGTATATCTCCGCCTTCGATATGGTATTTCTTCCCCCTGCCGTAATAGTTTTTCGTCCCCTTATAATCCTTGTGGTGGTTAAATATATAGTCAGCATAGATCGTCTCTCTTGATCTTGTCACTGAATACATGGTGTTGATGGATACTCCATTTCCTATTGTGGAGAAGGGATCTCTTGTAAAGTAAAGGTTTGGCATGGGATTTATTGCTGTATATTTGTAGTCAAAGAGGACGTGATCGTTTTTGATTCCAAGCTCATTTAGGGTAAGGCCTGCCATAGTCTTTAGGACGAATTCTTTCTCATCTTTGATAGATTCCAATAGCTTTCTCGCCTCACTAAGGACTAGGTCATCTTCAATATCTGCTTCTTTGAGGTATTGGTCAAGAAATTTTTCTCTTAGCTCCTTATTATCCTTTAAGGTCTCTGCCATCAAGTCTTCTAGGTAAACTACCTCTACTCCCTCATTTCTAAAAATATTAGCGAATTCATCGTGCTCTTCTTTCGCCTTGTCTAGGTCAGGTATATCGTCGAAGAGTAATTCATCCAAGGCATTTGGTGTAAGATTTAGAAGCTCATCTCCAGGTCTATGTACGAGTACCTTCTTGAGTTTGTTGATTTCATTATTTACGTTGATATTTTTCATAATTTCTCCTTAAATATCCTTAAAAAAAAGGCAGTTTCTTTCTCAAAAAACTACCTATAATCAATTAGCCCAGCCAACATCTTTAATTTTATATCTTCATTATACCAATTTTTTTACCAAAAGAAAAGCTTACCATGCTTTAAACTTGCAAACTTTATCTATTCAAATATAATATTAGTTAGATATTTTTAATATATTAGGAGGGAAACTAATGAAAAATTTTAATATAGCATCTCTTATGCTTGCGACAGCTCTTGTCCTAAGTGCATGTGGAAACACAGCTGACAAGGAAGCTGACAAGAAAGAAGATACTAAGGTAGAAGAATCTGCCGAAAACAAAGACGAGATGGCTACTGACAAGAAGGAAGAAGCCGACAAAGAAGAAGAAAAGGTTGAAGAAGTTAAGCCAGAAAATGCTGAACAAGCTGAAGGAAATGTAATTCTTCACAGAGGATATCCAAAAAGTGAAGGAGCTAGATCCTTCCCACGTATAGTTGTTGCAACAAGTGGAGACAAGATCCTTGGCGTATCAATCGACGAATACCAATACGCTGGAGACGATAAGGGTTATGAAGCTGTAGCAAACTCTGATAAGGGATTTGGAGAAGGAACTGCTGAAGGTAAAGTCCTTATTTCAAAGATGGATAACGAAGAAAAATATTCATCAGAAATGAAAGAAGCAGGATCTCCTACTAGTCTTAAGGAAACTTACGAAGGAATATCTGAATTCGTAAAGGGTAAGACAATCGAAGAAGTTGAAACTTTCCTAAAAGACAAGAGTGAAGACGAAATAATTGAAGCTGTAACAGGAGCAACATTTAAGTCAACTCCTGCCCTACTAAACTACGTAACTGCAGTTGCAAGAGATAATCAATTCGTATCTGTAGGACACGCAGAAAATCCAGAGGATATTACATTCAAGGCTGTAACAGGAGCTCCTCACGGAGAAAAATCATTCGCTGACTGCGTCCTAGCTATGGAAGGTGACAAGATCATCGCTGCAAGCTTCGACGAATTCCAATACATGGAAGATGCTGAAGGAATTACAAATGCAGAAGATGACTTCACTCAAGGCTATGCTGATAGCAACAAGGCCCTAGTTTCTAAGCTTGAAAATAACGATAAATATTCTGCTTTAATGACAGAAAAAGCTCAATCAACAGTTTCAATCAAAGACAACTTCGAAGCAATCGAAAAATTCGTTGCTGGAAAGACTGCAAGCGAAATCGAAGAAGCTATAGCAGCTAAAAACGAAGACGGAACAATTGATTCTGTAACAGGAGCAACCCTAAAAGATACAGCTAACTACCTACAACTTATTGTAGATGCTGCAAAAAAATAAATCTATTAAGTCAAGGGCACACAAGCCTTTGGCTTTTTCTTTGCCTAATTTTACTTAGAAAAAATGTTTTTAATATAAAAATGCAAGCTGAAAATTAAGAACTAGATCCTTATTTCCTTTTTACTTTATATCAATGATTAATTATCTTAAAATAGGATATAAGCTATATAGGAGGCTCTTATGAAATTTTCTGATGAAAACCTATATACTATGTCCGAGGCTAATTCTAATTTTTCAAAAATAAGGAGGGCGGCTGATGAAAATGGTTATGCCGCAATTATCAAAAACAGTAAGATTTCCTATGTCTTACTCCCCTATGATAAATTAAAAACTGAAGAAATCCATAGGGACGAAGATATGGAAGAAGTTGCGAAAAGACTTATTGAAAAGATAAAAGATGAATATAATATCCAGCTCAAACTAGATATTGAGTAATTTAAAACAGGCAAGATTCTTATTTCTCGCCTGTTTTTCTGTAAATTTATTGAGCCTCAAAGTCTGCCTTAAATTGTGGTGCGAATCCTTCAAGCTCTGCCTTAACGTCTGCATTTGGATTTGAAAGGATGCTTTCAAGTAAGCTTGCTACATCATTGTAGGCTTGTTGGCTTCCTGGAACTAGTGGTCTAGAGAATAACTTATCACTTGCGTCATCTAGGATTGGAGCAATCTTAGAGTCAGATGATTTGTACTTGTCATCTGTTACAGCAGATTTTCTAGCTGGCATGTAGCCTGTTGCTAGAGCGAAGTCGATTTGGCTATCCTTGCTAGATAGGTATTTGATATATTCAAAGGCTGCTTTCTTTTCTTCGTCAGTCGCTTTGTCGAACATATAGATATTTGTACCTTGTTGGAAGGCTTTTTCTGCTGGATAAGGAGCTGCAGCATATTCGAACTTGCCATCTACCCCTTCTTTAACATAAACTTCACCAGCGTTTGAACCGATGTAGGCTCCTGCTTGCTCGTTAGCAAATGGACCTGACATATATTGGTCAGTTCCTGCGATTCTGAAGTAACCTTCCTTGATTCCTTCTAGATAGTACTCAACTGCTTCTACTGATTCAGGACCAGCTACATCTAGATTTGCGTCAAAATCTATACCCTTGTTTTTGAGGTAAGTGATGTAGAAGTTTGATAGAGAGTCGAAACCAACTCCTGGGATTCCCTTTTCTTCGTAGATTTTCTTTGATACTT
>NZ_JALEIL010000151.1 GCF_022770135.1 Anaerococcus sp.
TTATTTCTTCCAATAGAATTTTTGTAAGATCTAATAATAGCAATCTTATTGGTATTTTAAGAAATGAATATAATGATTATCCAGCCCAGTGGTTTACAGAATTTGAAAATATTAAAAAGTTAGAAAGTATATTAAACAAATATAATATGAAAATAGATAACTTCTTTCCTCTTATGACTTTCTCTGATAGGTATGTGAAAACAAAGAACTTTGAGTTCAATAGGATTGAAAAAAAAGATATACAGTCATATAAAGGAATAAGCAATATGCCTTTTTCCTTTGATGACGATGATAGAATTGGTCTTTCGTTCTATGATAATGATAAGCTTATTGCTCTTTGCGGCGCATCTACTATAGGAAAATATCTTTGGAGTATTGGAATTGAGAAGCTTTGTTCAGGTAAAAAATATGAGGGACTTGCTTCTGCTATCGTTAGGAGTTTAAGTCTCATAATTAAAAATGAGAATCCAGAGATTAGTCCAATTTATACTACCCAATTTTCTCATACTGCATCTATAAATACAGCGATAAGAGCTGGTTTTGATATGAATGTTTGTATTTGTGGAAGTAAAATTTAATAATTTATTATTTTTAATATAGGATTTACCCTCTTTACTGATTATTATTTGGTAAAGGGGTATTTTTTTATTTATTTTTTTTTGAAAACGCTTGACAAATGTTTGTTTGTAATGTAATATGAAGATAAATAAACAAAAAAGATAAATAAAAAACATAAACAAACAGAAAAAAGAAAGGAGCTATGGTGAAAAATTATTTTCCTAAAGATTTCTTGCTTGGATCTGCAGCGGCAGCTTATCACAATGAAGGAGCTTTTGACCAAGATGGAAAGGGAGCACAAGTGGCTGATGTACTGCCACATTCTCCGAATGATCCTAGGACTGAGAAGCCGGAAGAAGGAAATCTTAAACATTTAGGAGTTGATTTTTATAATAGATACAAAGAAGATATTTCTCTTTTTGGAGAATTAGGTATCAAGGCATTTAGAACTTCTATATCTTGGGCAAGGATTTTTCCTAAAGGAATTGAAGATGTGCCTAATGAAAAGGGCTTGAAACACTATGATGACATGTTTGATGAGCTTATTAAACATGGTATCGAACCAGTTATCACCATAACACATACAGGTGAAACTCCTCTATACTTGGCGGATAACTATGGTGGATTTTTAAACAAAGAAGTAATTGATTTCTACCTTAAATATGTAGACACTATTGTAAGAAGATATAAGGATAAAGTAAAACATTGGATTACTTTTAATGAAATAAATATTGCTGATAGACAACCGTTCTTTCACCTAGGAGTAGATACTAGAAAGATAAAGTATGACGATCAGGCTAAAGAACAGCTAAATTACAATATGTTCTTAGCAAATGCTAGAGCAATAAAAATCATAAAAGAAATTGATCCTATGGCCAAAGTAGCATGCTCTACTGCTCTTGGTCCAAGTTATCCAAACTCTATGAATCCTCTTGATAACTTGCAAGCTTATTTCGATAATAGAAATGGTTTGTTCCACACGGATGTTCATGTTTTTGGAGGGTATCCAAAGTGGAAAATCAAGCAATTGGAGTCAAAGGGAATTAAATTAGATACAAACGAAGCTGAACTAAAAGATATAAGAGAAAATACAGTTGATTATCTGGCGTTTTCATATTATGTCAGTGGTATTTCTAAGTTTAACGAAGAAGAGTTTGATAGCACTTACAGCAATCAAATTAGTGAGCTAAAAAATCCAGAGCTTGAATATACAGAGTGGGATTGGCCAGTTGATCATGTTGGATTAAGGATTTTGTGCAATGTCTTGTGGGATAGATATGATAGACCACTGTTTATTTGTGAAAACGGCTTTGCCAAGATTGAAGAGCTTGAAGAAGATGAAGATGGAAATCTTACAGTAAATGATGATTATAGAATAAGAGTTTTGAGAAATCACCTCTTGGAGCTAAACAAAGCATTGGCAGATGGTGTAGAGGTGATAGGC
>NZ_JALEIL010000009.1 GCF_022770135.1 Anaerococcus sp.
TCGAAATTTATTTTATCGTTAAGTTACCCTTATCTCGACTAAGAGAGTGAAACGAACGCATGGAGAGATCTCATTAGATTTCTCCGCTCACTCCGTTCGGTCGAAATAAGGGTTATTTTGATTTTGTCAACAGTCTGAGAAAACTTCGTTTTCTTTCAATACCTTATGTCGAGCGTAAGTCGAGACATCTCTTACCATATTTTGTAATTTTTATTAAAAATTCTTTACTTTGCCACCTCGAACTTTATGTGAGAGGTCTACAGAACCTTGGGACACGTCTGGTCTGAGACTTTGTTAGATAGGTATTCACGTAGATAGGTTAATCTTTATAAATAACATCATAGACTGTAGATCTCTCACATGTCCTCTCATAGCCGGACGGGCTTGATTTCGAGATGGGATATTGGTTATTTTACTATTATATCAATGTATACACGATTATATTCTAATATCTCTAATATAATGAGATTTCTCCATTCACTTCGTTCAGTCGAAATAAGGTTGCCCTCCTGTTGGGCCATTGTTTGTCTGAAAGACAAATAGTGTAGTGACCTTTGTTTTTAGAAACAAAGGTCAAAAGAACGCCAAATGGCGTTCTAATAAGTTCGTGAAAGCATAGCTTTCCTTCTCCTTATCTCTAATGGTTCTGGTCACAATGAACGTTAGTGAATTGATGACAGAGTGCCGGGCGGTCGGGCTTCGATTTTTGTAAAAAATCGAATAAGTGGGACTTATTTGAAAAATAAGTTCCAAGAACTCGAAGAGTTCAAAATCGAGAAAGCCCTCGTCATGGGCCACTGTTTTGCAAAGCAAAATAGTGCAGTATCCTTTGTTAAGGAATAACAAAGGATAAAAGAACGATGAATATCGTTCTAAATAATAAGCATGAGGTCCTCCATGAGCCGGACGGGCTTGTTCCCGAGTCCGCAAACTACCGTCGAGCGTAGTCGAGACATATCTCTTTAAGTATTCTCTTATATGTTTAAAGAGATTCTTACTCTTATTTTACTTTTACAATTTTATTTATAGAAAGGAATAATATGAACAAATTTAATTCTAGACTTGGTTTTATCCTAACGGCGGTGGGATCTGCTGTGGGTATGGCCAATGTGTGGGGCTTTCCTTACAAGCTCCAGGAAGGGGGACTTTTCTTCCTCTTAGTCTATATCTTCTTTATAGGTCTTTTTTCCTATGTGGGACTTTCTAGTGAGTTTGCTATAGGAAGGATTGCTGAGGCAGGCACTATTGGTTCCTATGAGAAGGCCTTTGAGAGCAAGGGGAAAAGTCCTAAGCTAGGGCGTGCTATATCAATACTTCCTCTCCTAGGTCTAGTTCTACTTACAATTGGTTATGCTGTAGTAGTTGCCTATATTTTTAGGGCCTTGGTTGATTCAGCAACTGGGACTTTGATGAGTGTTGATGTAGGAAGTTGGTACAAGGACTTATCTGAAAGGGACTTTTCAGTTTGGCCATATCATCTTTGTGTAATTATTTTGACCTTGATTAATTGTCTTGGTTCTGCCAAAACTTTGGAGAAATCAAGTAAGTTTATGATGCCAGCCTTTTTCATCCTCTTTATAGTCATAGCTATAAAAATCATCAGCCTACCAAATGCCATGGAAGGCTATAGGTATATGTTTAGGATAGATAGGTCGATGATAAATATGGGAAATGTGGTTTCAGCCATGGGTCAGGCCTTTTTTTCCTTATCGATTACAGGTTCAGCCATGATGATTTGCGGGGCTTATCTTCACAAGGATGAGGATATAATCTACTCATCCAAAATGACAGGGCTTCTCGATACTATAGCGGCCATGGTGGCTGCTTTGGTGATGATTCCATCGGTTATAGTTTTTTCCATGGATCAGGCAGGAGGACCAGGACTCTTGTTCCAAGTTCTTCCAACAATCCTTCAAAATATAGAAGGGGGAAGGTTCTTCTCGATTATTCTTTATCTTGCTGTGCTATTTGCAGGTATTTCATCCCTTCAGATAATGTTTGAGGTAGTAGTCGAGTCAGTGACCTATGTATTTAAGAAATTGGATAGAAGAATAGTCCTTATAGCCATAGGAGCCTTGGTATTTGTAGTCGGAGTCAATATAGAAAAGGTCAGCCAATGGGGTCCTTTTATGGATATTATTTCAATCTACATCATTCCAATAGGAGCGATGATCGGTGCCATAACTTGGTTTTATGTCTTGGATAAGAAATCTCTAATAGGAGAAATCAACCTAGGCTCTTCTAGAAAATACGGAGACAGCTGGTATAAGATAGGAAAGTATCTCTATACACCCCTGGTAATAGTGATTTGTATAATGACAATACTTATGTAAGAATCCCTTCGGGGATTTTTTAAATTAAATTTTTTAAAAAAACTTTACTTATTTAATGTTTGTGATATAATACTAACATGCTTTAAAGCGATATAAGCACACTAAAGCGAAGGAGTTTATATGAATAAATTTAATTCAAAAATTGGTTTTATTTTAACGGCAGTTGGTTCTGCTGTTGGTATGGCAAACGTATGGGGTTTTCCTTACAAGTTTCAACAGGGAGGTCTAGTATTCTTACTAGCTTATTTGGTATTTATTGTAATTTTTTCCTATGTTGGACTTTCAAGTGAGTTTGCTGCTGGTAGACTTGCAGGTACAGGAACCTTGGGCGCTTACTATAAATCTTTTAAGAGTAAAAATAAGGATACCATTATAGGAAAATACATAGGTTTTATTCCACTATTGGGTTCTTTGCTTATTGCAGTGGGCTACGCTGTAATTGTTTCTTATATTAGTAAGGCCTTAATTGATTCTCTTACTGGATCTTTGATGAATGCCGATACTACTACATGGTTTGATAGCTTCTCTCAAAAGCCTTACTCAGTAGTAGGATTTCACTTTGTAATTATTGCCTTAACCTTAATAACATGCATAGGAGGGGCTAGGACAATAGAGAAATCTAACAAGTTCATGATGCCGACCTTCTTTGTTCTTTTTGTTATTTTGGCAATAAAGATTCTAACTCTTGACGGAGCGATCGAAGGTTACAAGTATATGTTTAGATATGATAGCGAAGCTTTGAATATCAATACCATAGTCCAAGCAATGGGACAAGCCTTCTTCTCACTTTCTGTAACGGGATCTGGGATGATAGTTTGTGGAGCCTACCTAAGTAAGGATGAGGATATTGTATCATCTTCCAAGATGACAGGCTTACTAGATACTATAGCTGCCCTACTTGCATCATGCGTAATAATACCAGCTATTATGGTCTACAAGATGGACCAGGCAGGAGGACCTGGTTTATTGTTCCAAGTCTTACCTACTATCCTTCAAGATATGTTCTTGGGTAGGCTTTTTGCTATAATCTTATATCTTGCAGTAGTTCTTGCAGGTATTTCTTCCCTACAGAATATGTTTGAGGTAGTAGCAGAATCATTGATAAACAGATATCCAAAGTTAAAGAGAAACGTGGCCCTAGTATGTATTGGAATTTTCGTATTTGGCCTAGGTGTCAATATGGAAATGATTAGCCAATGGGGACCATTTATGGACATAATATCAATCTACATTATTCCAATTGGAGCTTCTATAGGAGCTGTAACATGGTTCTACATCCTAGCTAAGGATAAGCTTATTGGAGAGATTAATCAAGGATCAGAGAAAAAATACGGGGATAAGTGGTATAAGATTGGAAAATATATTTACACACCAATTGCCATTATTCTTTGTGTCATAGCACTTATATTTAAAGTTTCATTCTAAAAGTAAAAGCCAATCCATTTAAGGGTTGGCTTTTAGAGTGAATAATTTTATTTATTTTAATAGAAACCTAATTTTTCTTTGGAAGAATCTATGATAATATTTTTAACTTGAGTGTAAGCTTCAAGGGCAAGCTTGTCTGTTTCCCTACCTATACCAGAATCCTTGTAGCCACCAAATGGTGCACCTGCAGGGAATTGGTTGTAGGTGTTAACCCAAATTCTTCCAGTCTTTAGTCTATTTGAAACATCCATTATCCTATATAGGTCGTTTGAGTAGATTCCTCCACCAAGGCCGTAGTGGGAGTCGTTGGCCATTCTTATAACATCGTCTTCGTCCTTAAACTTCTTTATCACAACAACTGGTCCAAAGATTTCTTCTCTATAGGCGTCGTTATCTTCTGGAACATCGGCAAGAATAGTTGGTGCGAAGAAGGCTCCCTTGTCGAGTCCATTTTCTGTAAGTCTCTTACCACCAGCAAGGACTTTTGCACCTGCATCTGTTGCCTTTTTGATAAATTCTTCTATAACAGGGATTCTCTTCTCATCTCTTAGGGCACCCATTTGTGTATCTGCTTCGAGAGGGTTGCCGACTTTTACCTTACCAAAGGCTTCAACGAGCTTTTCTACAAATTCATCGTAGATTCCTTCTTGGATAAAGAGTCTAGATCCTGCTGAGCAAACTTCTCCTTGATTGAATAGAATACCGACTTGGGCACCTTCTAGGGCCTTTTCTATATCGGCATCATCAAAGATAATGTGGGCAGACTTTCCGCCAAGCTCGAGTGTTGAAGGAATTAAGTTTTCTGCTGCAGATATACCAATGTGACGACCAACACTTGTAGAACCTGTAAAGGCAAGCTTATCTACGCCCTTGTGGTGTTGGAGGTATTCTCCAGTAACAGAACCCCTACCACTTACGACATTGATAAGTCCCTTTGGAAGGAGGTCTTCGATTCTTCTAATCATCTCAAGAAGACCAATAGAAGTGTTAGAAGAAGGGGAGATTACTATAGTATTTCCTCCGGCAATAGCTGGGGCAAGCTTCCAAGCAGCCATAAGAAGTGGGAAGTTCCAAGGAATCATTTGAGCAACAACCCCGAGAGGCTCTCTCTTTCTAATTGAAACAAATCTTCCATCAAGCTTAGAGATCTCGTCTTCATCAGCTCTTAAGAGGGAAGCAAAATATCTAAAATGATCTACAACCCAAGGAAGATCAACAGTCTTTGTCTCACGAATTGCCTTACCATTATCCATAGTTTCGATTGTAGCAAGATCTTCTAAGTTCTCTTCAATTCTATCTGCTATCTTAAAGAGGAGACTTGCACGCTCTTCCTTAGAGAATGATCCATATTCTCCTTCAAAGCATGCTCTTGCAGCGGCAACTGCTCTGTCTACATCCTCGTCGTTTGCAGTAGCAAACTCAGCAATTTTCTCACCTGTAGCAGGATTAATTGCATCTAGGTATTCTCCCGATGCTGGTTTAATCCACTCACCATTAATATATAAATCATATCTATCTTGAATTTTCATTTAAAACTCCTTAAAATTATTATTCTCTCTTACTAGTAGGAATAATACCCAAGAGTAATAGTTAATAAACATTTATTTGCTATAGGAGGGTAAAATCTTAGGAAAATATTTTGTAAATGATTTTAATCCTGAGGCTGGTGTGTGTCAAGATTTCCCGTATGTTCCGCTTATAGTGGACGAAAGTCGAGATATCTCATTTTCTGCCCTTATGTCTAATGGTTCTGGTCACAATGAACGTTAGTGAATTGATGACAGACCTTAATCGAGGCTTTGCGAGGTGAGGTCCTCCTAGAGCCGGACGGGCTTATCTCCGAGGCCGCAAACTACCGTCGAGCGCAGTCGAGACATCTATTGCTATATTTCGAAGTTTTAATTATTTGCAATTATAGTATAACACGTGAGACCTCTCCGCTTCGGTCGAGGTAAGGGAATAGGAGAGAAAACCTCGTTTTCTTACCCCTTATGTCGAGCGTAGTCGAGACATCTCTTATCATTTAATGTATTTTTTATTAAACAATCCCACAGATAACCACCTCGAAAAAAGCCCGTCCGGATCTGAGAGGACTAAGTGAGAGGTCTACAGAACCTTGGGACTTGTGTGATTGGAGCTTTAGATATTTATGCATTTGCGTAGATAATTTAATCTTTATAATCTATATGTCATCATAGACTGTAGATCTCTCACATTCGTTCGACGGTAGGTAAATTAAATAGATCTCTCGACAAGCTCGAGATGCCACCTTCGGTGTCAGTTTGCGGGCTTAGTTGCACTTCGCCACGCAAAGCCTCGATTTTGAACTCTTTGAGTTCTTGGAACTTATTTTTCAAATAAGTCCCACTAATTCGATTTTTTCAAAATCGAAGCCCGACCGCCCGGCACGATTTCATCAGTTCGCTATGCTCACTGTGACAATTCCATTAGAGATGGCTATAATTGTGAGAATTACTATAATGCTGGGTCTAAAAGAATTATACTTTTACTATTTCTCGGGAGACCTCTCCGGTCTTCTATTAGCCGGACGGGCTTGTTTCGAGGTAAGGGAAGAGGAGAGAAAACTTCGTTTTCTTTCGCCTTATATAGAGCGTAGTCGAGATATCTCTTCAGTAATTAAGACACCTTTCTATTTTATTTATCTCTGATAATTGTTTACTATTTTAGGGAAAAGCAAAAGACCTACAAGCTTTTGCTCATAGGCCTTATTTTTCTTATTTATTTCTTGGGTTTTCTATTGCAGCTTGGGCAGCGGCAAGTTTAGCTATTGGTACTCTGTATGGAGAGCATGATACATAGTCTAGTCCTACTCCGTATAGGTATTTAACTGTACTTGGTTCACCACCGTGCTCACCACAGATACCGATGTGGAGTTTGTCGTTTGTTTTTCTTCCCTTTTCTACTGCAGTTTCAACTAAGAATCCTACACCCTTTTGGTCTAGGACTTGGAAAGGATCTTTTTCGAAGATGTCTTTTTCGATGTAGGCTGGTAGGAATTTACCTGCGTCATCTCTTGATAGACCGAAGGTCATTTGTGTAAGGTCGTTTGTACCGAAGCTGAAGAAGTCTGTTACTTGTGCGATTTCATCTGCAGTTATAGCTGCTCTTGGGATTTCTATCATTGTACCAAGTAGATAGTCGATTTTCTTTCCTTTTTCTTCGAATACTTTTTCTATTTCTTCTTTGACAGTTTCTTTTACTCTAGATAGTTCTACTACGTCACTTGATAGTGGAATCATTATTTCTGGAACCACCTTTATTCCATCTTCGTGGCAGTGGAGAGCTGCTTGGATGATGGCACGAGCTTGCATTTTTGCAATCTCTGGATAGATTATAGCAAGTCTTAGTCCTCTGAAACCGAGCATTGGGTTTACTTCTTGAAGTTCAGCTATTCTTTCTTTAACTCTTGCTGGTTGGATATTTAGTTCAAGGGCAAGGTCTTTGATTTCTCCTTCTCCCTTTGGTAGGAATTCGTGAAGAGGTGGGTCAAGAAGTCTAACTGTTACTGGTCTTTCTTTCATGAGTGAGTAGATTTGATAGAAGTCATCTTCTTGCATTGGAAGGATTTTCTCTAGGGCAGCTTTTCTTGTTTCAAGATCGCTTGCAAGTATCATCTTTCTTACTTGGAAGATTCTGTCTTCTTTAAAGAACATGTGCTCTGTTCTACATAGACCGATTCCTTCAGCACCGAAGTCTAGGGCTTGGGATACGTCTCTTGGTGTATCAGCATTTGTTCTTACTTTCATGTCTCTAAATTTGTCAACCCAACCCATAAATGTACCGAAAGCACCGTGTAGTTGTGGTGGTTGAGTTTCAAGACTTCCCTTATAGATGGCACCTGTTGATCCATCGATTGAGATTGTATCTTCTCCTGTTAGGACTAAATCTCCAATTCTTACAGTGTGCTCGAATTCATCAACGTGAAGTTCTCC
>NZ_JALEIL010000018.1 GCF_022770135.1 Anaerococcus sp.
GGATGTGGAAAGTCTACTCTGCTAAATAATATTGCAGGACTTGATAATCCTACTTCTGGAAATATTTATCTTGATGGAAAACCGATTGAAGGTACAGGAGTTGAAAGAGGAGTAGTATTTCAACAATATGCCCTTTTCCCATGGAGAACTGTTTTAAGAAATGTAACCTTTGGTTTGGAGATGCAAAATGTTCCTAAGCAAGAAGCTGAAGATAGGGCTATGAAGTATATAAAGTCTGTAGGTCTTGAAGGCTTTGAACACGCATATCCTAAAGAATTATCAGGAGGAATGAAACAAAGAGTTGCAATTGCAAGAGCGTATGCAGTAAATCCAGAGATTTTATTGATGGATGAGCCTTTTGGAGCTTTGGATGCTCAAACTAGAGTTCAGCTTCAACAGGAATTATTGGACACATGGCAAAGGGAAAAAAAGACTTGTTTCTTTATAACTCACGACGTAGATGAAGCGGTTATATTAGCTCAGAGAGTTGTTATAATGAGTGCTAGACCTGGAAGGATTAAAAAGGTGGTTGATATAGATATACCATATCCTAGAACTCAAGATATAAAAACTTCTCCTAGATTTGTAGAGCTAAAAAACATGATATGGGATGAAGTATACCAAGAATTTTTGGAAATTAAAAAATAAAATTTGGGGGAAATTATGAAAAAACTAATTAGATTATTACTAGTTGCAACTTTTGCAATATCTTTGACAGCTTGTGGCGGGAATAATAAAAATGAAACTGCTGAAGAAAAATCAGAAACTACAGAGGTTAGCAAAGAAGAAAGTATAGACGAAGACAAGAGTGAAGCAAAAGATGACAACAAAGAAACTGTGAAATTAAATGTAGCTTATATGCCAAACTATGCATCTTTGTGGCATTTGGTTACCGCTGTAGACAAAGGATTTTTCGAGGAAGAAGGATTGGATGTAAATCTTATAGAATTTGCGGATGGTCCATCAGAGATTGCAGCAATGGAAGGTGGAAGTGTTGATTTGGCTTACATTGGCCACGGCGCTCACAAACTCGCTATCCAAGGAAAGGCAGATATAATCGCACCTTCATCAGTTCATAATACTGACAAGATAACAGTTTTACCAGATAAAGGTATTGAAAAAATAGAAGATATTAAAGGTAAAAAGATTGCATATAATGCAAAATCATCATCAGAAACAGCTCTTCAAGGAGCTTTAGCTAAAGCTGGTATAACAATGGATGATATTGAACCATATGAAATGGATGCTACAAACATGGTAGCAGCAATGATGTCAGGGGCTGTTGATGCTTGTACAGCATGGAATCCATACGATTCACAAATCCTTGAAAATGTTGAAGGTTCTAAACAAATAGAATTTTCTACAGATTCAGTTAATATGTCCTCATTTATAGCGTTGCCAAAATATGTAGAAGAAAATCGCGACATTGTGCTTAGATTCTCTAGAGCAATTTATAAAGCAATGGAGTTTGCTTCACAAAAGGAAAATTGGGACTACGCAGTAGAACTTTATGCTAAACAAGCAGGAAAAGATAAGGAAAAATCTATGATTGAAACTTCAGATGCAAAATGGTTTTCTGCAACTGATATTAAATCAGGATTAGAAGATGGTACTATCAAAGATTATTACGAAAGACAACAAAAGATGTTTACAGACTCAGAGGAGGCTATCGAGGAAAGACCGGTTGAAGAATACGTTAGGTTTGATTTAATGGAAGAAGCTTTAAAATAACAGATTATAAAGAGAGTTAATAGCTCTCTTTATAAATACAAACAAAGAAGAAATATGGAGACAAAAATGCCCTTAGTAAATGGAAAATATTTATTAAAAAACGCGGAAAAATTTAAATATGGACAAGCGGCCTTTAATGTAAATTTTGTTGATCAAATTGATGCGGCAATAGAAATTCACGAAATTATGCATGCACCCTTGTTAATTCAAGTAGCAGATCCTGCTTTAGGTTTTTTTGCTGGAGTTTACGACTTTAAAAATAGCACTATAGAAGATAAAAAAAGAGGAGCAAAATTAGTAGCTGATTACGTGATTAATAAAGCTAAAGATACAAAAATTCCAATAGCTCTCCATCTTGATCATGGTAGGAATTTCGAAGTATGCAAGGCTTGCGTTGATGCTGGTTTTACTTCTGTAATGTATGATGGCTCTTCCCTTAGCTTTGAAGAGAACATAACTAATACTATAGAAGTAGTCGAATATGCTAAAAAATATGATGTTAGTGTTGAGGGGGAACTTGGAGTTTTAGCTGGAGTTGAGGATGATGTTAGGGCTGAAAGTTCAACTTATACAAACCCTATACAAGCTCTAGAATTTGCAGAAAAGACTAAAATTGATTATTTAGCTATATCCTATGGAACTAAACATGGTTCAAATAAGGGTAAAGATGTAAATTTAAGTACCGAAATAGTAATAGCTATAAGAGAATTATTTTTATTCAATAATGTTGATTGTCAGATTGTATCTCATGGATCTTCAACTATTCCAAGATATTTGGTAAAGGATCTATCAAAATATGGAATGGATATCGAAAATACTGAAGGAATTAAGATAGAGCAAATCAAGAAGGCGATTAGAAGTGGAATCAACAAGATTAATATAGATACCGATATAAGAATGGCAACTACAAGAAACTTACTTGAAATGTTTGAGAAAGATGAAAGTTATAAGTTAAACAAATATTATAAATTTGTTTATGAATATCTTATGGATAATAGAGGGGATTTCGACCCTAGAAGTAGCTTGAAACCGTTTATGAATGAAGCAATAGAAGGATTTTCTGATAAAGATAAATGCATAAAGGATGCAATTAAAAAAGCTGTATATGAGATAATGTCCCAAATAATAGTTGAGTTTAATTCTTTAGGAAAAATCTAAAACAAGAAATGAGTAATAGTTTTGAAACACATACACTTAAATTTAAAAAGATTTGATATAGGAAAAAAATACGGCGGGGTTAACCCAAGTTCAGATATAAGATTATGGTCTAAGGATATTATAGAAAAAACAGAGGAAAGACTAAAGGAATTAAAAGAAAACTACGATGTAGAATTTAGTATGTATTTTCCAGAAATACATTTATTTAATAGTATTGAAGCTAGAAAATATGATGATGTTGTTGTATCTATAGGATGTCAGGGTGTATACGAACTTGATTCATCTGTTGGGGGGAATTTCGGTGCTTTTACAAGCCAAAGAACGGCCAACTCAATGAAACAAGTTGGTGTAGACTCCGTTATAATTGGGCACTTGGAAGAAAGAATTGGCTTAAAAAATATATTAACCAAGGCAGAATCAAACAATATATCAAGTGTAAATATAATATTGAATGAAAGAATAAAAAGAGCTTGTGAAGCAGGTTTAAAAGTACTTTACTGCATAGGAGAGACTTCTGAAGAGAAAGAAAGATGGAAAGAGGTACTAAAGAATCAGCTAGAGATTGGACTTTTAGATGTTGATATGGATAAGGTTTTGATTGCTTACGAACCAGTTTGGGCAATTGGCCCAGGAAAAACCCCTCCAAGCTCAGATGAGATAAAAGAAGTTGTAGACTATATAAAATCAATAAAACCACAATTGGAAGTATTATATGGGGGAGGACTTAAAAAAGATAACGCTAAGGATTTATCTAATATCAAGTCCCTAGATGGGGGACTAATAGCACTTACTTGCTTTAGTGGAGATATAGGTTTTTACCCAGATCAGTATATTGAAATAATTGAGAATTACTTATGTAAGGAGAATTAACTATGAAACTAGAATTCGAGTATGGACAAGGTCTAATGTCTGCAAATCTACCAGACAATACAGATGTCTTCATTCCGGGAGAAACTATCAAAGATCCGGATTACATACCAGAAGATAAATTAGAAGAGGCTTATTTAAATTCTCTTAGAAATCCAGAAGGAAATATAAAAACACTATCTGAAATGGCAGATTCTAGTAAAAAAGTAACTATTATATTTCCAGATATAGTAAAAGGCGGACTTCAAGAAACAAGCCATAGAAAAATGTCAATCAGACTTATCTTAGATGAATTGAAAGAAGCGGGAGTAAAAAAAGAAAATATACTTTTGATTTGTTCCAATGGACTTCATGCTAAAAATACTAAAGAAGAAATATATAAAATATTAGGAAAAGAAATATTTTCTAGTTTTTGGCATACAAATCAGATAATAAACCATGACAGCGAAGACTATGATCATATGATCTATCTTGGAAAGACTGAAGAAAGAGGAGATGATGTTTGGTTAAATAAGTATGTCTATGAAAGTGATATAGCAATAATGATAGGTCACTCACAAGGAAATCCATATGGAGGATATTCTGGCGGTTACAAACATTGTTCTACAGGACTCAACCACTGGACTTCAATCGCAAGCCACCACGTTCCAAATGTTATGCACAGACATGATTTTACTCCTGTAAATAACAACTCCATGATGAGACATAAATTTGATGAAATAGGCCACCATATGGAAAAAGCAATGGGACATCATTTCTTTTGCTGTGATGCAGTACTCGATACTAAATCTAGACAAATTGAAATCCATAGCGGTACAGCTGCAGCAGTTCAAGAATCTTGCTGGAAAGTAGCAAATATAAGAACCTATGTTCCTTTTGCAAAGGAAAAATACAATGTTATGGTATTTGGTTTGCCTCAAGATTTTCATTATGGTGACGGAATGGGAACAAATCCAATAATGTTAATGCAGGCAATTTCTGCACAGGTTGTAAGGCATAAAAGAGTTATGGCGGATAACTGTGTAATAATTTGCTCGTCAATTTGTAATGGATATTTTAATGATATGCGTTGGCCTTACTTGAGAGAACTATTTGATATATTTAAATCAAATCATATGCAAACCCTACCAGATATGAACAGACTAGGAGAATATTTTGCAACTAATCAAGAATATATAAGAAAATATAGATTTGCTAATGCCTTCCATCCATTTCATGGATTTAGCATGATGTCATCTGCGCATATTGCTGAAAAAGAATGTGCAGCAATATATGTTGTCGGTGCCCAAGATCCAGGATACGCTAGAGCTATGGGGCTTAAAACTAGAGCTAGTTTTGAAGAGGCTTTAGAAGATGCAAGAAAGATTGTAGGAAAAAATCCTAGAATATTAGCCTTACCTCAAACATTTAAATTAGGAGCTGTGCACCTAATGATGGAGAATGATCCATATCCAGAAACACCTGATTACGAAGGATATAGATAGTTATGAATTATTTGATTGTTCATGGTGGAGGACCAACTCCTGTAATTAATGCATCTTTATATGGACTTGTCACAAGGCTTAAGAAAGAAGACAAGGATGCACATATTTACGGAGCTTTGGGAGGCATTGAGGCAATTTATAATAAAAGATACATAGATTTTGCGAAAGTAAATAAATTTGAATTAGAAAATCTATTGTATACACCAGCAAGTGCTATAGGTTCATCAAGATATCCTCTTTATAATGAAGATTATGAAAAAATATCTAAAAAATTAAAAGAACAACATATAGATACTATATTTCTAAATGGCGGAAATGGAACTATGAATACTTGCGCAAAATTGGCAGAGTATTGTAAGGGCTATGATATAAATGTTATTGGTATCCCTAAAACCATGGATAATGATATAGCTAATATTGATCATAGTCCTGGTTTTGGATCTTGTGGAAAGTTTATAGCAAGTAGTGTTGCCGAGATTTGCGTAGATGTAAAATCTCTTCCGATTCATGTATGTATAGTAGAAACTATGGGAAGAAATGCGGGATGGCTTGCAGGCGCATCTGCACTTGCAAAATCACAATTTTGCAACGGACCTGATTTAATTTATACACCAGAACATGCTTTTGATGAGAAGTCTTTTCTTGAAAAGATACGACAGTTATGGAGTAAAAAAAGAGGAATAGTAGTCGTAGTAAGTGAAGGTCTTGTTGGACTTGATAAAGAACCAATAGTAAAACCTATTTTCAAATCTGGTAGATCTGTCTATTATGGAGATGTAAGTTCATATCTAGCTGAAAGTGTAATTAAAAAATTAGGTATCAAAGCTAGAAGTGAGAAACCAGGGCTTATTGGAAGATCTAATATTTCGATAAGGTCAGATGTAGATCTTAAAGAAGCTATAATAGTTGGAGAAAAAGCAGCAACTGCATCTTTAAATAATCAAACAGGTGTTATGGTTGGAATAGTAAGGGAATCTGTTACTGATTACAAAATTTCATATCCGATAATACCAATTAATCCAGGTATGCTTGCTGAAAAGAAGATGCCTATTGAATTTATAAATGAAGAAGGAAACGGTGTAACGGATGCTTATCTATCATGGTGTAGACCAATAGTAGACTACTCTCCTTATCCATATGTATCTTATAATATCTAGGAAGGTAATAAAGTGACTTATTATATAAAAGCTAAGAATATAATATTAGAAGATAGAGTTGAAAAGAATTGTTATTTAAAAATTCAAGATGATGGAAAGTTTGGTGATATCTTAAAGATTAAACCTAAAACTGGGGAAGTTATAGATTATTCCGACTACACAGTTGCTCCAGGGTTAGTTGATACTCATATTCATGGATTTTCATCTTATGATGTCATGGATAATGATTTTATTGGACTAGAAACAATGAGTGAAAAACTCTTATCTTGTGGGGTAACAAGCTTCTTGCCTACGACATTAACAGATAGTTTTGAAAAAACTAATGAAATTGTAAAGATGATAGGAGAAAATTATAAAAAAGTAAATGGGGCGAAGATTCAGGGTATATTTTTGGAAGGGCCATTCTTTTCAGAAAAATTCAAAGGAGCTCAGAATCCCAAATATATGGGCAATCCAACAATAGAGAAACTTAGAATTTGGAATGAAAGTTCAAATCATATGATAAGAAAAATCGCCATAGCTCCAGAGCTTGAAGGAAGTGAAGAATTTATAGCTTGGGCGAGAGATAATCATATTTATGTGGCTTTAGGTCATAGTGATGCAAGTTTTGAACAAGCTAGAAGAGCGGTAGATGCTGGTGCTAATATTTTTGTACACACTTTTAATGCTATGAGTAATATGGTTCATAGACATCCAAACATGGTTGGAGCAGCTTTCAGTCTGGATCATGTCTATGCAGAAGCTATTTGTGATGGTCATCATAATCACCCGTTTTCTATAAATGCTTTAATTAGGGCAAGAAGTGAAGATGAAGTTGTTCTTATAACTGACTGCATGCGCGCTGGAGGAATGGGTGAAGGAGAATCGTCCCTAGGAGATTTTGATGTTATAGTAAAAGATGGAACAGCAAAATTGAAAGGAACAGACACACTAGCAGGCTCAATATTAGAGTTAAAAGATGGAGTGAAAAATGTTGTTGACTGGGGACTAGTATCATATGATAAAGCATTGAGAATGGCATCTTTAGTAGCTGCAAAATCAGTTGGTATAGATGACATATGTGGAAAGATTCACTATGGAAGAGATGCTGATTTTATTGTCTTAGATGAAGATTTAAATCTAATGAGCACATACCTAAATGGAATCAAGAGATATGAAAGGGAAGAGTTATGAAGAGACTCTTAGATGCAACAAGTAATGAAATACTTTCTATGAGTAGGGAAGACTTGCTTCAAGCTATAAGAATTAGTGAAGGAAGGACAATTTTATCGGAAAACAATGTTAGTATAACGCAGGTTCAGCCTATGATTACGAATAGCGAAGTGGCAAGGGCATTTGGAGCAGATTTAATATTACTAAATTGTTTTGATGTATTTTCACCTAAAGTTATGGGAATAGAATATCCTGTAGATAATTATGTGTTTGAACTAAGAAAGCTTACAAAAAGACCAATAGGGATAAATCTTGAACCTGTGGATATAAAGGTCTCTACTCTAGAGAATAGAGATAAGATTTCAAAAGGTAGAATTTGCTCAAGAGAAACAATAGAGCTAGCTAGTAATCTTGGCTTTGATATAATATGTCTAACGGGAAACCCAAGTACTGGCGTTAGCAATGAAGCAATAAAAGAAAGTATAGAATTGGCTAGGAAGTATTTTGATGGAATAATAATTGCTGGGAAAATGCATAATTCTGGTATTGGCGAAGACATTATAGACAAAAAAATGTGGTAGAATTTATTGACAAAGGAGCAGATGTAATACTTTTGCCAGCTGCAGGCACGTTCCCGGGAATCACTCCTGATTATTTAAAAGAACTTGTAGATCTTATACATTCTAAAAAAGCTTTAGCGATGAGTGCTATAGGTACAAGTCAAGAATCATCTAGCGTAGAAACAATTAGGCACTTGGCTATAGTTAATAAGATGGTTGGATTTGATATTTTTCATATAGGCGATCATGGGTATTCAGGACTTGCCCCATACAGGAATATAATGGAGCTATCTATAGCTATAAGAGGTGAATCTTTAACTATAAGAAAAATAGCATCATCGAATTTAAGATAGAAAAGAAAGAAGGAAATAAATGAAAATCTTAGTTACAGAAGGTAATCCAAGCGGAAGTAAATTAGCTTATAAAATTATTAGAGATGTAAATGAGAATGGTGGAAAAGTTTTTGGATTTGCTACAGGTATTGCTCCAGAAGAAACATATAGATTATTAAGAGAAAGCGATGTCGATTTTACTGATAAGATATCAATAAATCTCGATGAATATATAGGACTTTCCAATGATCATAACCAGAGTTATCATTACTTTATGAATAGACATTTATTTAATGAAAAGCCATTTAAAAAATCTTACCTTCCGGATGGTATGGGAGATCCTGAAGAAGTTATAAGAGAATACGACGAAATTTTAGAAGAAAATCCAATAGACTTACAAATCCTAGGAATAGGAGTCGATGGACATATTGCGTTTAACGAACCAGGGACATCCTTCGATAGCACAACCCATATTTCATACTTGGACGAGTCAACTATAAAATTTAATAGTCAACTGTTTAATTCTATTGATGAAGTCCCAAGATCAGCATTTACAATGGGAATTAAGTCTATAATGGATTGTAAGAAAATAATCTTATTAGCTTTCTATGAGTCTAAAGCTCAAGCTATTTATGATACAGTCTTAGGACCTATAACAGAAGATGTACCGGCAAGCATTTTGCAAAAACATCCAGATACCACTTTGATATTATCAAAGAAATCTGCAAAACTATTACCAGAAAATATAATAACATACGTAAGTGATGAGGAAATATAGGTTGATAAATGATATCATGTTGGCAGCTCTTTAAAACTTTATTTAAAATAAATTTAATAACATTTGGTGGTGGCTACACAATAGCACCAGTAATAAAAGATGAGTTTTGCAAAAAAAAGAAATTGATAGAAACTAGTGATATGCTTGATATTATGGCTTTAGCTCAAAGCGGTCCTGGAGCTTTAGCGGTTAGCACAAGTCTTCTTACAGGATATAAAATTTTAGGAAAAAAAGGAGCTCTTATTGGAGCAATCGCTTCATTTACACCACCTCTTTTTGTGATAAGCATAGTATATTTATTCTATGAAAAAGTATATGATAACTTTTGGATAAGGGTAGCTTTAAGAGGAATGAGTGGAGTTATAAGCGCAGTCTTATTGCTAACTACTTACGATCTAGCTAAAGAAGCCTTAAAGATAAATAAATACTTTTCTTTAGCTGTTATGTTATCTAGTTTTGTTATTGGATATTTTACAAGCATCAATGTAGGATTTATAATTCTAACCTTAGCTATTTTAGGAATAATTGTATTCAGTACAGGAAGGATGAGTCCGAAATGATTTTATTTAATTTGTATAAGGCTTTTTTTGTAATTGGATTGTTAGCGTTTGGTGGTGGATATGCATCCCTACCAATGATTCAGGAAATTATTGTAAATAATACTAAATGGTTATCTATAACTGAAATGATTGATGTGGTAACCCTATCACAATTAACTCCAGGACCAATAGCTGTAAACGCTGCCTCCTTCGTAGGAACCAAGATGGGGTCCATACCTGGAGCAATTTTTGCAACATTGGGAGTAGTAACTCCTCAAATAATATTGATGTTAATTTTAGGGAGAATGGTTTTTTCTGGAAAAAAAATTCTTGTATTTGATAAAATGCTTGGAGCATTAAGGCCAGGAGTTGTCGGATTAATTGCTACCGCTACTTTATCAATGATGTATTCTTCAATGTACATAGAAAAGATAGCAAAGCCTGATTTTATAGGAATCATGGGATTTGTAGTTGGATTTTTATTATATATAAAGAAAGTAGATATGGTAAAAATAATAGGAGTTGGTGCAGTAGTTGGTATTTTATTGGGATCTTTTGGAATATAAAAATAATTATTAACTTAATTAGACAAATCCATAAATATGTAATAACTTAAACTCATTGTCTATTAATTAAATGTTGTTGGCAAACAACAACCAACAACATAGATTCAAAGGATAGGATAACTTATCCTTGAGTTTTTTTCTCTAAATTTTATATAAATTAAAATAATTAAATAGCTTTCTTTCAGTATATTTACAAGAATTTTAGAAATGAATCCAATACTTATAATCATAAGCAGAAGCATAATGGTTTTGTACTAAAATCTCTTTAAATGACAATCTATGAACCAGTCCTAGTAAGTTATTTTATAAGTTCTTTATAGTTAAGATATTTCTTGTTTTACATAAGCAAATGGATGAAATTATTAGTTTTTAAAATCTATGTGCTGCCTTATTTATTTTTAATTTAAGATTAGTATAAACGGTAAAAATCCCAACCTATATTGGCTGGGATTTTACAAATTAATTTATAAAATTATTCACCAAGATACATTGTAGATGAGCCTGGATACATTTTTGCTAGTTCGTTTATGATAAGCCCTATGTCACCGTAGCCTGTTTCTTCTAGGATTTTTTGGCCACGACTTGCTGCTAGGTCTATGTCTTCATTAGTCATTTGGGCTACTA
>NZ_JALEIL010000055.1 GCF_022770135.1 Anaerococcus sp.
TCGACGGTAGTTTTCGGATTCAGGACAAGCATAGCTTGTCCTTTATCTTATTAACTTAGAACGATAGTCATCGTTCTTTTATCCTTTGTTATTTCTTAACAAAGGATACTGCACTATTTTGCTTTGCAAAACAGTGGCCCATGACGAGGGCTCCCTCGATTAAGGTCTGCCATCAATTCACTTTCGTTCATTGTGGCCAGACCCATTAGACATAAGGGTGTATTTTTCTTACTATTGTGTTAAACACCAGTTTTCCCTTACTTCTACTTGTGTAAAAGTCTCAGGAATTGGGATATTTGCCTAGATAAGTTGTTCTTTGATATTTACATGTCGTCATAGACTGGAGACCTCTCGTAGCTAAGCTTTGTTGAAGTGGAAGGATCTAATATAAGTACTTTATGACTAATTGAATCAATTTATTCGATATAGCTATAAGTTTTTACAATATATAAAGGTTTTTATAGTTGAGTTATAAATTTTTAGAATATTGAATTTCTTGTGGTTTGAAGTACTATAATAGTAACCATGAAGTTAATCAATATGCATGGAGTTACCAAAAAAGACGAGCGTGGGGCTCGTCTTTTTTTGTGCTAGTTATCATCTTTTTTCTTGCTGAATAGCCACTTGCACAATAAGTTACCAGCTATTTGTGCTGAAACAGCAACAATGAAGTTAATCAAATCTCGCATGAACTCACCTCCTTCCATGCTAATGGAAGTGATGATAACATGTATATTATACTTCATTTTATATAGTATTTACTTTGCTACAGAATTATTGGATTCTTTTATTAATATTATTATACTAAGTAATTCTCATTCTTTTATTCTGTATGCTTGTAGTTATAGAAGTGTAATTTTTAACTGAGAGATGTCTCGACTACGCTCGACATAAGGGTTCTGGTAGGTTCGTTCATTGTGGCCAGAACCATTGATGGGAGAGTTGATGATTAAGTTTAAGGATATGCTTTGATATGTCAATGGATTTTATTAATTTTAGGCAAAGGAAAACTGCCCTAGGAGTTGGGCAGTTCTTATTCTAATATTATAGTATGTTTGTGTTTTATTATCCAACTAGTTCATGAATGTGACCTCCGTTTTTTATTAGCATCCTGCATCTCTCTTTGCTTTCATTGTAGGCTTTGAAGATTTGTCTTTTTCTTTCTGCATCGTAGTAGACTTTCCATGTTCCATTGAGGATGAAGTTTTTTCCCTTGTTTTTGATGAAGGCTTTAACATCATCTAGGGGGTAGCCTAGAAAAAGGCCTATTTCGTGGGGGAAGTCGTCGACTTTTAGTCTTATTGCTAGCCTGTTTAGGCATTTGGCAAGATTTATATCATCGTAGCCAAAGTTTCTTATGAAAGTTTTTATTTCTTCATCTTTTAGGATGCTTTCAAGTTTACTTTTTCTATAAGCTAGTACTAGGAAGCCTTTTTCCTTCTTGGCTATAAGCTTAAACTTTAGGTCGCAAGATTTGCAAGTCTTGATGGCCTCTTCCCAAGACTTTATTACGCATCTTACATAAGTAAGGTCGGTTGATCTAATCTGGAAGAGGTTGGCTGCCTTTATCCCGCATATGACCGGAGATGCATGAAAGACTAAGAGATCTTCCTGCATTAGATTTTCTCTAGAAGAGTTTTGGCGAGGTTTCTTACTGATTCGAGAGCTTCTTTATCTGGATCATCGTAGACAATTAGGCCGTCTGCTGCTAAGTTGATTCCATCATCCTTTGCTCTTTCTTGCCAGTCATACATCCATTGGCCGTCGTTCCATTCGTATGATCCGAAAAGTACTGTTGGCTTGTTGTCAAGCTTATCTTCAACTTCTTCAAACATTGGCTCAAACTCTCCGTCTTCTAGTTGTTCATTTCCCATTGCAGGGCAACCAAAGGCGAAGGCATCGAAATCTGCTATGTTATCTGCACTAAACTCTCCTGCGAAGAATAGTTCTGCTTCGCTGCCGTTTGCCTTTACTGCTTGTACGAATTCTTCTGCCATCTTTTCTGTGTTACCTGTTCCTGACCAATATACTACTGCTACTTTTGCCATAATTTTCTCCTTTTTATATTTTGTTAACGTTTTATATTTGTGTGATAATTTTCTAGCTATGATCTATCTCCAATTCGGAGAAATAAAGGAAGTGTTTTGTTTTCTCTTATATAAAGGATATCCCTTATTTCGTCCTTGTGGAGAGGTCTTGTTTTCTTTTGAAAATCTATTAGATTTTTCCTTCTTGTAAGTTACATATAATCATTAATTATGCTTTCTCATAAATTCATTTATCTTTGATATTGATAATTTTTATCATTAGTTTAGTAAAAAAATATCTCCCCCTTTCTAGGATCCACATCCGCATCCGCATGATGGGGTATTTTTGTGATTGTTACCGTGGCCTGTTGGGCAGTCTGCACAGCCTGCCTTGGCGTTTGATTTTATATATCTTTTGTATACTACAAAACTTACTGATGCAAGGATTGCTATTAATAAGACTATTGATTGGGTGTTCATATTTGCTCCTTTCTTGTTGTTAATGTTAAATCTATGAGATGTCTCCACTTCGGTCGACATAAGGGGTATTGTGTTAGATTAATATTAACTATTTCAAAATAGTTCCCTTGATCAGGCCTTGTGGAGAAGTCTCTCTTATTAGCTATATTGCTTAGATTAGTTTTTTCTTTTTTATCTACGTGTCGTCTCAGACTGGAGACCTCTCGTCGCTTCCTCGTGGAAGCTCTGTCGAGGTGGCGGACAGCTCGTCCGTCACTTTTCATCAGTTCGATACTCTCACTGTGACAATTCCATTAAAGGTGAAAATGGATGAGATGTCTCCACTTCGGTCGACATAAGGGTTAATGGTGATATTTATTAATATATAGTGAAAAATACTTCCCTTGCTCAGGCCTTATGGAGAAGCCTCTAATTTGCTCTTTTGGCTTTTTTGTTTTGCCAAAAGAGCATTTTTCTATCTAGCTACGGATTTTTCGTAGTTTAGATTTTTCTTTTCTGCGTAAGGCTTTCTTACTATTAGGTAGATTAGGAGGATTAGTCCTATAAATCCTATGATTGTGCCTACATTAAATATTCCGTAAACTATTAAGTTTGCGATGTTGTAGAATATTAGGCTTACTAGGTAGGCAAAGCCCATTTGGTAGGCTATGGTTAAGGCTGTCCATTTGTTATCTGCCATTTCTGTCTTGATAGCTCCTACTGCTGCAAAGCATGGCATGCAGAGCATGTTGAATAGTAGGAAGGAATAGCCTGCGACTGGACTTGCTAGAGCTTGGTTGAAGGCTGTAAGAAGAGCTGTTGATTCTTCTGTTACTTCAGATCCTAAACCTAGGACAACTCCCATTGTTGCTACTATGTTTTCTTTGGCGACAAAGCCTGTGATTGTAGCAACAGTTGCTTGCCATGTGCCAAAGCCTATTGGTTTAAATATTACAGCTATCAGTGATCCGATTCTTGCAAGGATTGATGTTGATGTATCTTCTTCTACTAGGTTTAGGCTGAAGTCGAAGTTTGACAAGAGCCATATTACTATTGTAGATAGGAAGATGATTGTTCCTGCCTTTTTGGCGTAGGATTTGGATTTGTTGAAGACATCTGTCGCAACTGATTTAATCCTTGGTGCGTGATATGGAGGTAGTTCCATGATAAATGGCGAAGGATCATCTTGCAATTCCTTAAACTTCTTTAGGATAATTCCAGAAACTATGATGCTTAGTATTCCAATCATGTAGAAGGAGAAGGAAACGAGGGCTTGGTGTTCTGGGAAAAATGCTCCTACTATTAGAGCAATTACCGGAAGTTTAGCCGAACATGGCATAAAGGATACGGTCATTATTGTGATTTTCCTATCCCTATCGGACTCTATTGTCCTTGAGGCTTGGATGCCTGGTACGGCACATCCTGTCGCAACCATGGCTGGGATGAAGGACTTACCTGATAGACCGAATCTCCTGAAAATTCTATCCATGATAAAGGCAACTCTTGCCATGTATCCTATGTCTTCTAGGATGCTTAGGAGGGCAAATAGTACCATCATTTGTGGCAAGAATCCAAGAACTGCTCCCACTCCTGCGAGTATTCCATCTGTTACTAGAGATACTAGGGCTGGATGGATTTCAATTCTTGTAAGGAAGTCTCCTACAAATGGGATTAGGCTTTCCTCAAAGAAGCCATTAACCGCATCTGTCCCAAGGGTACCTGGAGATTTCTCATAAACAGCCAAGAAAAATACTAAAAACATTGCTAGGGCAAAGATTGGAAGCCCCCAAATTCTGCTAGTTACGATCCTATCTATCTTGTCAGTTGCGGATAGTTTAGGCTTAGATTTTTCTAGTATTTCATAGCTTTTTTCTTCCAGGCTATCATATCTTGCGCTTGTGATGATGCCTTCTGCATTGTCATCTCTTATTTTTTCAAAGTCTCTTCTTATATTAGAAACCTCATCAAGCTCATCTCTTGATAGGGAAATGTGTTTTAGGCTTTCTTTATCATTTTCGAAAATCTTAATTGCATAATATCTTCTAAGTTCAGGGTCAAGGTCTTTGGTGTAAGTACTTTCGATCTTGTCTAGGACATCTTCGAGGTCCTTATCAAATACCAAGGTCTTTGGCTTGATATTTTCCTCGCTTGCCCTTTTGACTTCGCTTATAAGCTCATCAACTCCTATATTCTTGGATGCTGTGGTCTCGACTATAGGGCAATTAATCATCTTCGAAAGCTTGTCTATATCAATCCTGTCTCCCTTGCTTTCCACTATGTCCATCATATTTAGGGCGATGACTACAGGGATATTGAGCTCCAAGAGCTGACTTGTAAGGTAAAGATTTCTCACAAGATTTGAAGCGTCTACTAGGTTGATGATAAGGTCTGGTCTATCATTTACCAAATATTTCCTGCTTACGACTTCCTCCATGGTGTATGGAGAAAGGGAGTAAATTCCAGGGAGGTCTTCGATAATGATATCGTCATCTCCCTTAAGCTTTCCTTGTTTCTTGTCAACTGTAACTCCTGGCCAGTTGCCGACTCTTTGTTTGGAACCTGTTAGGGCGTTGAAGAGAGTGGTCTTACCAGAGTTGGGGTTTCCTGCTAGTGCAACTCTTAAAGTCATATCTCCTCCACTCTAATGTTTTTCGCGTCTTCTTTTCTGATGGTTAGCTCATAGCCTCTAAGTGAAATCTGAATTGGATCTCCTAGGGGTGCGACCTTTCTTACGAAAACTTCGGTGTTTTTCGTAATTCCCATATCCATAATTCTCCTTTTGGTTGGAGAGTCACCTATAATCTTGTCTACTCTTGCAGTAGATCCTATTTTAATTTTATCTAAAGTATTCATACTAATCTCCTCGCACAGCAATTATAATCAAGGCGATTTTTAGATATATTATAATATATCTAAAAAAGTCTGTGCTTCTTTCTAGATATAATATATCACAAAGTGAATTAATAATCAATATCAAAAGAAAATAATTTTTATTTTCAAAATCTTGGTCCTATTATTATATGGCTTGAGGGGTTGTTTTTCTATGATTTGGGGAGAAATTTGTCTTGGAAATTTGGGATTTAGCTCGGATGAGATGTCTCGACTACGCTTACATAAGGGATGTATTAAGTTAGATTGAATTCCAGAGGATAAGGTAATGTTTTGATTACTGTTATGTAAATTATAGGATGTCCCTTGCTTCGACCTTGTAGAGAAGCCTCTTAATGTATTTTCTTAGATAGATTTTTCTTTATTATTTATATGTCGGCTTAGACTGGATGATTTTGAGATGTCTCCACTGCGGTCGACATAAGGGAACTGAGTAGATTGCTGATATGTAAAACAAGAGATTCTCCCCCCCTTGCTTCGACCTTGTGGAGAAGCCTCTTGGGTTTGATATGGTTGCATAAATTAATTATTCTTTTTTTATTTACATGTCATCATACACTGTAGACCTCTCGTCGCTTCCTCGTGGAAGCTCTGTCGAGGTGGCGGACAGCCCGTCCGGCACATTTCATCAGTTCGATGCTCTCACTGTGACAATTCCATTAGAGCTGGAGTAGTATGTGATTTGATTAAATATAAGATAGATATAAAGGTAACTGTTTCCTTATGAGATCCCTCCACTGCGGTCGGGATAAGGGGCGAATTCAATATCACATTTTATGTAAATAATAACAATTCCCTTACTTCGACCGAAATGGAGAAGCCTCATTAATTATGGTTATTGCTTAGATAAATATTGCTTTAATATATAAATGTCGTATTAGACTGGAGACCTCTCACATGCATTCGAGGTGGATGGTGTGTGATTTGATTAAATATAAGATAGATATAAAGGTAACTGTTTCCTTATGAGATCCCTCCACTGCGGTCGGGATAAGGGGCGAATTCAATATCACATTTTATGTAAATAATAACAATTCCCTTGCTTCGATCGGAGTGGAGAAGACTCTTGGGCGGGATTTACTTAGATGGATTTTTCTTTTTATTTATATGTCGGCTTAGAATGGAGAACTTTCGTGAGATGTCTCGACTTCGCTTCGCTTCGCTCGACATAAGGGAATTTGTTATACTTATGGTTATATAAAACAATAGATACTCCCTTACTTCGACCTTGTGGAGAAGTCTCCTTGATTAGGATGTTTGCTTAGATTAGTTGTTCTGCAATATTTACATGTCGTCTTAGACTGGAGACCTCTCACTTGCGTTCGAGGTGGAGAAATTGACGGTTTAATTTTACAATCTTTCACTTAAAAAGGAGAAGTTTTTCTTCTCCTCTTGTTCTTTGTTTATTTGTTTACTCTCACATATCCCATTGGGTTATATAGGGCCCAGGATGTGTTTCTTAGTAGGTCTGCTCCTAAGATTATTTGGATGTCTTGATCGTTTAGGACTGGGTCTGTTTTAGTTGATGGGACTGTGATTTCATTATCGTCTATTTTGAATGAGAATTTAGATTCGTAGTTTATATCTTCTTCGTCAATTTCTAACATGTTGATAGTTTGCTTTATATCTTCGTTTTCGATTTTGATGCTCTTTCCTATATTTTCTGATATTCTTGTAAATGGAAGGGAGGTGTCAAGGGCTGCCTTGTAGGTTCTTTTGTTAAAGATTAGCTTAAATACTAGGAAGTTTTCCTTAGTTTTTGAGCTTTGCTTTTTAATGTCTGAGCTTTG
>NZ_JALEIL010000075.1 GCF_022770135.1 Anaerococcus sp.
CAAAGATGTAACTATTGTAGGTTTTGATGGAAACGAAGATGCAATCAAGGCTGTAGAAGAAGGAAATCTATCAGCAACAGTAGCCCAAAAACCAAAAGAAATGGGTAAACTTGCAATCGAAACAGCAATCAAATACCTAAAAGGCGAAGAGGTAGAAGAAACAGTAGACTCACCACTAGAATTAATCAAGAAATAAAATAAAACCCCTAATAAAGAATATATAGGACATAAGAAGGAGCTTAAAAAATAAAAAATAAATTTTTTAAGCTCCGTTTTAAAGGAGTACAAATGAAATTTTTCTTAGACACAGCAAATGTAGACGAAATAAAAAGAATAAATGACCTAGGACTTTGTGATGGAGTAACTACCAATCCATCTATTATCAACAAAGAAGGAAGAGACTTCGAAGAAGTTGTTAAAGAAATATGCCAAATCGTAGATGGCCCTGTTTCTGCAGAAGTTACAAGTTATGAATATGAAGGGATGGTCGAAGAGGCAAGAAAGCTTTCCAAATGGGCTGATAACATCATAGTCAAAATCCCTATGACAGAGGAAGGTCTTAAGGCAATTAAAACCCTAAGCGAAGAAGGAATCAAAACCAATTGCACCCTAATATTTTCTCTATCCCAAGGGATCATGGCTATGAAAGCAGGAGCGACCTATATCTCTCCATTTATGGGAAGAGTAGATGATATGGGCGAATCAGGTAAAAAGCTAATAGAAAATTTAAGAAAAGTCATTGATATCTACGCCTATGACTCAGAAATAATTGCAGCAAGCATAAGACATAACAAGCACCTAGAAGAAGCAGCTCTCGCAGGTGCACATATTGCTACAATTCCAGGAAAGCTTTTCGATAAACTCTGGACCCACCCACTTACCACAGCAGGAATCGAAGCCTTCAAGAAAGATTGGGAGGCCTTTGAGAATAGGTAGGAGATTTGTCTTGTGGAAGCTTTCCTAATGATTGGAAGCTTTTCCATAAAGACCTTTTATATTTCTAAAAAATGCGAAAATTTATAGTAAAGTATAAGGTAGAAAGAATTATAAAGGAGAGCAAATGTTTAATAATAATGATAGGTTAGCAGTAAATGCTATAAGAGCTTTGTCCATAGCTCAAATAGAAAAGGCCAACAGCGGACACCCAGGTCTACCAATGGGAGCAGCTCCTATGGCTTATGTTTTGTATAACAAGATTCTTAAGGCAAATCCAGAAAATGCGAACTGGTTCGATAGGGATAGGTTTATCCTATCAGCAGGTCACGGTTCATCCATGCTTTATTCCTTGCTTCATCTTTCAGGTTACAAGCTTTCCATGGATGAACTCAAGGAATTTAGACAAATTGGTTCCTTAACTCCAGGCCATCCTGAGTATGGTTATACCGAAGGAGTTGAAGTTACAACAGGTCCTTTGGGTCAAGGTATAGCCCAAGCGGTAGGAATGGCAATTGCTGAAAAGCATATGGCTGCCCTTTACAACAAGGAAGAAGCTAAGATAATCGACCACTACACCTACGCTTTGTGTGGAGATGGAGACCTAATGGAGGGAGTATCCTACGAGTCTATGTCTCTTGCGGGCCATCTTAAGCTTGATAAGCTAATCGTTCTTTATGATTCAAACGATATTTGTCTTGATGGAGACCTTAATACATCCTTCTCTGAAAATGTAGAAGCGAGAGTTAAGGCACAAGGCTGGAACTACCTAAGGGTAGAAGATGGAAATGACCTAGAAGCGATCTACGACTCTATCATTAAGGCAAAAGAAAATACAGACGGACCAACCCTTATAGAAGTAAAGACTGTAATAGGTTATGGTTCAGCAAACGCTGGAACTAACAAGGTTCACGGAGCTCCAATTGGAAAAGATGATTTTACAGCTGCAAAGAAAGTTTACGGTTGGGACTACGAAGACTTCGAAATACCAGAAGAAGTGTATGAAACATTTAAAAATGGAGTAGGAAGTAAGGGAAAAGAAGCAAATAATAAATGGGAAGAAGATTTAAAATCTTACCAAGAAAAATATCCAGAAGACTACAAGGAACTTATGGCAGGAATCAATAGAGAACTTCCAGCAAACTTCATG
>NZ_JALEIL010000031.1 GCF_022770135.1 Anaerococcus sp.
GTTTTTTCATTTGTCCCTGCTGGTGTTTTCGGCCATATTCCCTCTCTGTACAACTGAACACATTCTTTTTTGTATTCATAGCTATATTTCATAAAAATACCCTCCTTACTGGTTTGTCCAGTAAAGAGGGTACATATCAGACCTCGCCTCGGCGGGGTTTTTTCATCCTAATAACAAATCAAAAATAAGGTATATTAAAACAAAGGAGAAATATATGGAAATTGATTTACGAAGTAGGAACTTTCTTGCTATGCAAGATTTTTCTGAGGAGGAGATTTTATATCTTATAGATTTGGCGGCTGAGTTTAAGAAGCTTAAGAAGGAGAAAAGAGCTCACAAGTATCTTGATGGGCAAAACCTAATCCTTCTTTTCGAGGAAGCTTCTACCAGGACCAGGACTTCCTTTGAGGTTGCAGCATTTGATTTGGGGATGGGAGTAAGCCTTATAAATTCAAACTCAAGTAAGCTCGGCGAGAAGGAATCTATCGAAGATAGTATTAATGTCTTCGACCGCTATTACGACGGCATAGTCTACAGGGGAAATAAGCAGGATATGCTGGAAAAACTCGTGAAGATGACGGAAGTTCCAATCTATAACGCCATGACAGAAAAGACCCATCCAAGCCAGATGATTTCAGATATGCTTACCATAAGGGAAAAGTTCGGCTATCTTAAGGGACTTAATCTACTATATCTAGGATACCCTGGAGATATTATGCCTAACTCCTTATCCATAACCTGTGCTAAGCTTGGAATAAATTTCACTGCAGCAGGTCCAAGGAAATACTTCCCCAAGGAAGATTTTATAAGGCTTTCTAAGGATTTTGCCAAAGAGAGTGGGTCCCAGATTACTTATACAGAAGATTTGAATTTAGCTTTAGGAAAGGCTGACATAATCTATACTGATATGTGGATAGCCCTAACAGAGGTAGACCATGTCCCTATAGAAAGGATTATGGATCTTTACCCTTATAGAGTCGATAGGAAGGTGATGGATAAGACAAAGGATACTACGATATTTATGCATTGTTTGCCAGCCTTCCACGATACAAAATCCAAGCTTGCCCAAAAGGTTTTAGCCAAACTTCCTAAGGATATGGACTTCGATGGGATGGAAGTTACTGACGAAGTCTTTAGATCAGAGAAGTCTATGGTCTTCGATCAGACAGAAAATAGGATACCAGCAGTTAAGGCAATATTGTATTCAACTTTGAAATATGAGTAATTATATACTTTAACAAATAATTTATCAATAATATTTGACAAAGTCCATTTGAGCATGTATTATCTAGTTAAAGAATAAATGTGATTACAGAAAGATAGTTTATATGAATTACCTAAGAGAAAAGACGGTTGGTGCAAGTCTTGTAAGGAGTATCTACTTATTCCCTCTGTATGCAGAATAGCCGAATCTAGTAAGCTATTACGGAAGCTACCGTTATCAGAAGCAAGGAGTTGATAGACTCTTGTCAAGGTAATCTTTAGATTATGAAATTAGGTGGTACCACGAACACACTCGTCCTATATAGGGCGAGTTTTTTTGTTAGATAAAAGTCTATCGGAAATTATGGAGGATAATATGAAAATCAAAAAAATTTTAGGACTAATGTTGGCTATGACCCTACTAGGCTCTTGTGGAAACAAGGAGAGCGGGACAGAAAAAAGCACTGGAGAAGGATCCAGCGATAAGGCAAAGATAGGAATTGTACAAATTGCAGATCACCCTTCCTTGGATGCGGCAAGAGAAGGCTTTATAGAAAAATTGGATAGCGAAAATATTTCCTATGAGCTGATAGATCACAGGGCAAACGGAGACCTTGCCCTAATCCCACAATTTGCGACAGACCTTAAGAATAAAGATGTTGACTTAATCTATACCATAGGCACACCAGCAGCCCAAGGAGTGGCCAATACCATAAAGGATAAGCCTGTTTTATTCGCAGCAGTAACGGACCCAGAAGGGGCAGGACTTAGCGGAGAAAATACTACAGGAGTATCTGATTATGTAGAAGCAGGAAAGCTTATAGATGACTTCCTAAGCCTATATCCAGACACCAAGGTATTCGGCACAATGTATAATACCAACGAGCAAAACTCCCAAGTTCAAATCGAAGCCTTGGAAAAGGCCCTAGA
>NZ_JALEIL010000032.1 GCF_022770135.1 Anaerococcus sp.
GTTTTTTCATTTGTCCCTGCTGGTGTTTTCGGCCATATTCCCTCTCTGTAC
The DNA here is from genome assembly GCF_022770135.1 of Anaerococcus sp. Taxonomy (GTDB): domain Bacteria; phylum Bacillota; class Clostridia; order Tissierellales; family Peptoniphilaceae; genus Anaerococcus. The sequence goes on from NZ_JALEIL010000032.1 coordinate 52, forward strand.
AACTGAACACATTCTTTTTTGTATTCATAGCTATATTTCATAAAAATACCCTCCTTACTGGTTTGTCCAGTAAAGAGGGTACATATCAGAATTAACTAGTAGGTGGGTTTTATAATGAGTATTTTGGCTTGGGCCGGGATAAGTTTTATTATATTCTCAAACCCCCTTACCAATCATTTGACAAATATAAATTCCTTAATATAATACATATAGAGATATTTCTATATGAGGTGGATTATGAGTGTTGATTATGAAAATTTATCTAAGAAGCTAAGGGTGATTTCTGATCCTAAGAGGCTTAAGATTATTGATATGTTATCTTGTGATGAGCTTTGTGCTTGTGAGATACTTGAGAAGTTTGATATTACTCAGCCTACTTTATCTTATGACATGAGAAAGCTAGAGGAAGCAGGTCTTGTGACTAGTAGAAGAGAGGGGAAGAATACTTTCTACTCTTTAGATAAGGATAGTTTGGATGAGATTGAGGATAGCCTAAATTCTATATTTCATATCCAAGATGATTGTATTTGCAAGGAGTAAATCCAAGGCAAATATTTTTTTCTCAAACATATAGAAGTATTTAAATGTATCTATATGTATTTTCACATACAGGACGATTTTAAATTAAGGAGGATTTTATGAAAAAGATGTATATATATGAAGGTGCTATGTGTTGTTCAACAGGTGTATGTGGACCAAGCCCTGACGAGGAACTTATGAGAGTGTCTAGTCTAGTTGATAAGCTTACTAAAAGTGGAGCTAGCATTGAAAGATATAACTTAACTAACAATACTAAGGAGTTTGTAGAAAACAAAACTATTAATAGTCTTTTAAATGAAAAGGGTGAGGATGTCCTACCAGTTGTAATAGTGGATGATGAAGTTGTTATGACAGGCAAGTACCCTAGCAATGAAGAGTTTTATGAAATGTTATTTCTATCTGATGAAGCCAAAGAGGAGACAAGTAGTGATGGTGGATCTTGCTGTTCTGGCAGTGGATGCTGCTGTTAATAGCAAGACGAAAAAGGAAGGGAGTTTAAATGAAGCAATTTGATATTAAGGAAATTGACTTAACTAAATACCTATTTTTCACAGGAAAGGGAGGAGTAGGAAAGACTTCTACTGCCTGTGCCAGCGCAATAAGCTTAGCTGATATGGGAAATGAAGTCCTATTAATAAGTACTGATCCTGCTTCAAACCTTCAAGATGTCTTTGAAACTGAGCTTGATAATAAAGGTGTTAGGATAGAAGGTGTGTCAGGTCTTACTGTAGCAAACCTTGATCCTATAGAAGCAGCCAATGAGTATAAGGAAAGTGTAGTTGGTCCATACAGAGGGAAGCTACCTAAGAGTGTAATAGAAAATATGGAGGAGCAATTATCTGGATCATGTACTGTTGAGATAGCTGCTTTTAATGAATTTTCTAAGTTTATAACTGATGGTGATCTAAAGGATAAATATGATTATATAATATTTGATACTGCACCAACAGGACACACCCTAAGGATGCTTCAGCTTCCTTCTGCTTGGACGAGCTTTATCAGCGAATCCACCCACGGAGCGTCATGTCTAGGTCAATTATCAGGTCTAGAAGATGAGAAGGAAACTTACAAATATGCTGTGGATACCCTAGCTGATGGCAAACTTACAAGTCTAGTGTTAGTTGCAAGACCTGAGGAGACTCCTCTTCTTGAAGCAAGTAGAGCATCTAATGAGCTAAGAGAACTAGGTATTAACAATCAAATTCTTATCATAAATGGTCTATTAAGTGCCCATGACGATGAAGTGTCCGAAGCTTTTTATAAAAAACAAAAAGAATCTTTAGATAAGATGCCAGAAGCTATCAAAGACCTTAAAACTTTCTTTATCCCACTTAGGGGATACAACTTAAACAGTATCGAAAACCTAAGATCTCTTCTGATTGAGGATAAGGACTATACTAGTGATCAAGATCTTAACATAGATGAAACACCTAGCCTAAAAGATATCATAAATGACTTATACAAAAATGAGAAAAAAGTTATCTTTACCATGGGAAAAGGTGGTGTAGGAAAGACCACTATGGCATCTGCTATAGCCAAGGGACTTACAGCTAAGGGAGAGAAGGTCCACCTAACTACCACTGACCCAGCCAACCATTTGACTGGTATGATTCGTGAAGATGACTTGTTAACTATAAGCCATATAGATGAAGAAGAAGAGCTTAGAAAATACCAAGAAGAAGTTCTAGAAAATGCTAGAAAGACCATGTCTGAAGATGACTTAGAGTATATAAAAGAAGATCTAAGATCACCATGTACTCAAGAGATAGCTGTATTTAGAGCCTTTGCAGATGTGGTGGATAAGGCTGATAGTGAAGTTGTTGTTATAGATACAGCCCCAACAGGACATACACTCCTGCTCCTAGATTCTACAGAATCCTATAACACAGAGATAGAGAAAAACCAAGGTGGTGTCCCAGAGTCAGCAAAGAAACTTCTCCCTAGACTAAAAAATAGTGATGAAACAGAAGTTATAATTGTAACCCTTGCTGAGCCTACTCCTTTCTATGAGTCTTTTAGACTTGAAGAAGACCTAAAAAGAGCGGGAATTTATAGCAAGTGGTGGATTATAAATTCATCTATATATAAGACTGGCTCTAGAAATAAGACCCTAGAGGCTAAGGCTAACAGTGAGCTAGAATGGATAAACAAGGTCGATGAGCGTACAGATGGAAACTTCACAATAATCCCATGGTCTAGTGATGAGATTAAGGGATCTAATTTAGATAAATTAATTAAGTAGGTAGATATGACAAGAAAAATGAAAGTTGGCTTTATATGCGTTCACAATTCTTGCAGGTCTCAGATAGCTGAGGCCCTTGGCAAGAAATTTGCAGGAGATAGAATAGATTTTTACTCTGCAGGAACTGAGCTTGTAGATCAGATAAACCAAGACGCAGTTAGGCTTATGAAAGAAATGCACGGGATAGATATGGAAGAAAGCCAATATTCCAAGCTTATAGATGACCTACCAGAGGTCGATTATGTAATCTCTATGGGTTGCAATGTAGTATGCCCATTCCTTCCTTTCAAGCACAAAAAGTATGACTGGGGGATAGAAGATCCTACTGGCAAGTCTGATGAAGAGTTTGTCAAGGTAATAGAAGAAATCGAAGGGAAGTTAAAGGGCTTGATCCGAGAAATAGATGAGGAGGTAGATAGATGAAAAAACAAGAAGGTATAAGCTTTTTTGAAAAAAATCTTACACTTTGGGTTTTAATATGCATGGCTATAGGTGTTTTAATTGGACGCTTTATACCTGCTATTCCAGAGACTCTGGGAGAGTTTGAGTTTTATAATGTATCTATTCCAACAACCATACTTTTATGGATCATGATATATCCAATGATGCTAAAGATTGATTTTAATAGTATAAAAAATATCAGAAACAATCCTAAGGGTTTATTTATAACATGGATTGCCAACTGGGTTATCAAACCCTTTACTATGTACCTAATAGCTAGATTATTTTTCTTTGGAATTTACAAAAATATTATTAGCGGAGATCTAGCATCAGAGTACCTAGCAGGAGCAGTTTTATTAGGAGCAGCTCCATGTACGGCCATGGTATTTGTTTGGAGTAAGCTAACAAGAGGGGATAGTGCCTATACCTAGTTCAAGTGGCGAGCAATGACCTTATTATATTAATTGCCTATATACCAATAGTAAGCTTCTTACTAAAAAGGGGAAATATCAATATACCTTGGGGGACCCTACTTTTATCAATCATACTATTTATAGTAGTTCCTCTAATATTTAGTATCCTAACAAGAAGACGTGTTATAAAAAATAAGGGTGAAGATTACTTAAATAATGAATTTATCCCATCATTTGATAAGTATACTATGGTTGGATTATTGCTAACTTTGATAATTATATTCTCATTCCAAGGGATGAAAATTATCGCCCAACCTCTAGATATAGCTCTTATAGCTCTACCACTTATACTTCAAACCTTCCTTATATTTGCTATAACCTTTGGCATGGCATATCTAGCAAAATTGCCTTATTCTATAGCTGCTCCATGTGGGATGATAGGAGCATCTAACTTCTTCGAACTAGCTGTAGCTGTTGCTATCTCACTGTTTGGCCTATCATCTGGTGCAACCCTTGCAACAGTGGTAGGAGTATTGGTAGAGGTACCGGTAATGCTGCTCTTAGTAAGAATAGCAAACTCAATGGAAGATAAGTTTAATAGATAAGTGCATAAATGTTTTTTAAGTTTTTTGTAAGAATCAGTCTTAGTTGTACTAGGGCTGATTTTTATAATTGGCTATTATTTACTTATTTACATAGATAACTTGGACTTTTATATATACATGTCATCAAATACTGTAGATCTCTCAGTCGTTCCTCCTTCGACGGTAGTTT
>NZ_JALEIL010000117.1 GCF_022770135.1 Anaerococcus sp.
AAAATTAAATTCCTCTAAGTTTTTATTTCTGGTACAATAATTTGGAACGGAGGATATATGTTACTTCTAAGAAATATAAAAGTTCCCTTTGACAAGGGCTATGAAGATATAAAAAAAGAAATAGAAAAAACTATAAATCAAAAAATAGATTCGTTTGAAATTTACAAGAAATCAATCGATGCAAGGCGTGGTGTTTATTATGTCTACCAAGTACTTATAGATACCGAAGTAAGCCCTAAGATCTACAAGAAACTAAAACATAATATCAGTGAATACAAAGAAGAAAATCTAGAAATAGAAAATAAGAACAAGGTAAAATCTGCTATAATCGTTGGAGCTGGTCCTGCAGGGCTCTTTTCTGCCTACACTCTAGCAAAAAGAGGAGTCGAGGTCACTATTATCGAACAAGGCGAAATGATTGAAGAAAGAGTGAAGACCATCGATAACTTTAATAATGGAGGAAGACTAAATCCAAAATCTAATATCCAATTTGGTGAAGGTGGTGCTGGAACATTTTCTGACGGCAAACTTACATCTAGGTCTAAGGATAAGAGAAGCAGGGAGATATTTAAAATCTTTGTAGAAAATGGAGCGCCCGAAGATATTCTATATGACCATCTCCCTCACGTGGGTACTGATATTCTAAGAAAAGTCATTATCAATATTAGAAAGAAAATAGAGGAAATGGGAGGAAGCTTTCATTTTGGAGAGAAATTTATAGACCTTGAGATAAAAGATTCGAAAATCTCGAAGTTAATTACTGACAAAGCTTCTTATAAAGCTGATGAATACATCCTAGCCCTAGGTAACTCTGCCAGAGATAGCTTTATAATGCTAGATAAATATATAGAAATTACTCAAAAACCTTTTGCAGTTGGCTTTAGGATTGAGCATCTCCAAGCTGATATAAATCTAAGCCAATACAAGATAAAAGATGAAAGACTCCCACAAGCAAGCTATCAACTAAACTACACCAACAAGGAAAAAAACACTTCTGTATATAGCTTTTGTATGTGTCCAGGAGGATTTGTCGTCAATGGTTCAAGTGAAGAAAATGAGCTTTGCGTAAATGGGATGAGCTATCATGATAGGTCTAACACTAATGCTAATGCTGCAATAGTATGTACTGTAAATGAAGAAATCCTAGGCCCAGGCAATCTTTCTGGAATTGATTTTCAAAGAGAAATTGAGCAAAAAGCCTTTCTCCTCGGAGGAGGAAACAACAAGGCCCCAGTTCAAAGATTAGAAGACTTCTATAAAGATAGACCAACGACTAAACTAGGTACAATCAAGCCAAGTATTATGACAGGATATAAGCTAGCTAACTTAAATGAAATCTATCCAGCTAAGATTAACTCTGCAATTAAAGAAGCCCTTGAGGTTTTTGATAAGAGACTAACTGGCTTTAAGAATCCTGATGCAATCCTAACAGGAGTAGAGACTAGGACTTCCTCTCCAGTAAGAATTGTAAGAGAAAATTATTCCACCAAATATAAGAATCTAAGACCAATAGGTGAAGGAGCAGGTTATGCTGGAGGTATCGTCTCCTCTGCCCTCGATGGACTCAAATGTGCAATTGAAGTCTTAGAAAGCTAAACTTATATGATTGATCTAGACTCACAGGAAAAACATTGTAGAAGGTATTTAGTTGAATCACCCCTATAAATAAGTCTAGCTATTAATGAAGAATCTAAGCTAGATGATATAAGAGAGATGGTTAATTCCTATAAATTTAGCAAATTGGATTGATTATAAAAAATAAAGAGGGATAATATAAGAAGTATTTGGCAGTTGTCTGATGACGACTGCTTTTTTGTTTGTAATATAGAGAAAAGGAAAATAAATGAAATTTAATGAATTAAATATAGGAAATGAAATCTTAAGGGCAACCCGTGATTTAGGCTACGAAAAACCAAGTTCAATCCAGGAAGAATCTATCCCCCATCTTTTGGAAGGGAGCGACATAATAGGAAAATCTCAAACTGGAAGTGGGAAAACTGCGGCCTTTGCCATACCTATTATAGAAAATATAGAGGCGAACGGAGTAACCCAAGCCCTTATCCTCTGTCCAACAAGAGAGCTTTGTATCCAAGTATCAAAAGAAATCGAAAAGCTTTGTAAATACAAAAAAGAAATCAAAATCCTTCCCGTCTATGGTGGAAGTCATATTGTAAAGCAAATAAAAAGCCTAAAAAAGGGAGTAGAAATTGTAGTAGGAACTCCAGGAAGACTAATGGATCTTATGAGAAGAAAAGTCCTAAAACTTGATCAGCTCAAAGTAGTAGTCTTAGATGAGGCTGACGAGATGTTTGATATGGGCTTTAGGGATGATATGAAATTTATCCTAGATAGGACAAATCCCGATAGACAGACTTGTTTCTTTTCAGCTACTATGGGATCTGAGATCCAAGAATTTTCTAAGATTTATCAAAATAATCCTATAAGGGTCGAAATAAAAAGTGAAGAAGTTACTGTAGAAAGAATTGACCAATATTATATCAAGCTTAAAGAATCTATGAAGGAAGAAGCCTTGACAAGACTTCTAGAAATCCATAAGCCAAATCTTGCTATCATATTTTGTAATACCAAAAGGAAAGTCGATAGGCTTGTAGAAAGCCTCACCAAGAAAAACTACCTAGTAGACGGCCTCCATGGAGATCTCAAACAAAGTAGTCGTGACCAAGTCATGAAGAAATTTAGGAATAAAGCCATCCAAATCCTCGTAGCAACTGATATAGCCGCTCGTGGTCTTGATGTGGATGATGTAGACATTGTATTTAATTACGATTTACCGCAACTTGATGAATACTACGTTCACAGGATTGGAAGAACAGCTAGAGCTGGCAAAAGCGGCCTTAGCTTTTCTCTAATTTCGGGTCGTGATAATAATAGACTAAGGCAAATAGAAAACTATACCAAGGCCAATATTAAACAGATGTCTATCCCAACCCTTGTCCAAATGGATAGGCAAAGTGACCTCCGTCTTATAGAGGAGATCTCATCAAAGCTCGATAATAAGGAAAAGCTTGATAGGGAAAAAGATATACTCATAAGACTTATGGAAAAAGGCTATGATCCTTTTATGATCTGCCAGGTCCTACTTAAAGATAAATTAGATGTTAATAACAATCACGAAAAGCTTGAAGGAATAGATAGTAAAGCAAAGAAAAAGACAAAGGATGGATCAAAAAATAAAAACAAGAATAAATACGATAAGGAAATGACGACCCTCTTTATGAATAGGGGTAAGATTGATAACTTTACCAAGGATAAGATAATAAAGGCCTTAGCCAGAATGGCCAAAGTCCCAAAGGATAAGATAGGTCAAATTAGAATCCAGAAATCCTATAGCTTTATAGATATAGAGAAGCCTGAAGCCTTTAAGGCAATTAGGGCACTTGATAATAAGAAAATTTCTGGCAAAAAGGTCAAGATAGAAGAATCAAATAAATAGTTAATTTAAAAATCGTTCCATAGCTTAGAAGAAGTCTCCGACAGGTAGAGAGCTCAGAAGCCCCCAGCTGCCCTAAGAGTTAAATTCTAAGAATGGAACGATTTATTTATAAGATTAAAATCTTTTACTTATTTTCTTCCCTCTTAGCCTTATTTTCTTTGACTTTTTCTAGGAAGTTTTCCTTGGCATAGGCTATTATATCGTCTGATTCATACATGGCCTTGCCATCTATCACCATACAAGGAACTTGAACCTTGCCTCCAATTTCATATAGTTTATCTTGATTTTCATATCCTGAAACAACATCTTCTATGTTATATGAAGGGAATTTTATTATGTCATTTTCCTTAAAATAATTAAGAACCTTTAGGCAAAATGGACAATCTGGCTTAAAAAATAGTTCAAAGTCCCATTCTCTTTTAATTTCTTTTCTCATAATAATCCTTTCTTCTATTATTCATCTTCCTTACATATCTACCCCAATAATCCTTCTATAAACTTATAGTTTAAGAGCTTTGCGTAAAGTTTTACCTATCAGATCTTTCTATAAGAAATATAAAAAAATTGCCAAAATCTCCATAGCTATAAAGATAAGAAAATAAATCTTACCCACTCTTATCGCATAATTCTCATCTTTAAGGCCCTTTTTATAGTCTTTCTCAAAGCCATTAATTAAATCATAGGACTTTTTGAAATAAATTTTGTAGCCAAAGAATAGAAATACAAGGCCGGTAAGGGCTAATATAAGTGCGAAAACTTTCATTTATTCTCCTTCCAATATCTATAAATCACAAGACCATTCATTAAGATAAGCACGACGGCAAAGCCTAGGCATAACTTTGCCATAGTTGGCACTACATCCATTGCATAAGTCAAATCTTCCTGGGAAATTTTTAATCCATCAAAAAAATATGAGGTCGCTATTGCCATAAGGCCTATAGCCAAGCTTTTATAGGAATATATAATTCTCCTATCATTATCTCTAAGTAGGGCAAAAATCCCATTTACTAGAGCTAATAGCATAAGTAATATCTGCAGAAATCCTCCTTAAATATGAATATCTCAACATTTCCTTTATCTAATTATAACATGAGATTAAAAAAGCCGCCAGGATATCTCCTAAGCGGCTACTTCTACCTACTTACTATCCTGTAGTAGGCTCTATTTGTTATTCTAAAAATTATATAATAAATTACTACAAAGACTCCTATCATAATGAAGAAGTATTTTCCGTATTGCATAAAGGTCATGACTCCAAAAAGTGCTAGGAGTTGGTAGACTATTTTGGAAGCTACTAGGGAATTTATAATGGCAAAGGCAAGAGGTGCTCCAAATAGATAACTTATCTGTGAAGCGGATGTCTTTTTGATAAGCTTATCTTCAAGACCAATCTTTTTCATAATCTCATACTTCTTCCTATCTTCAAAGCCTTCGCTTATTTGCTTGTAATAACTTATCAAAATAGTTGAGATGAGAAAGATTATAGCGATTATTGTTCCTAGAAATACAAATCCTCCATAAAGCTCATAGGCATCTTCTAGATACTTATCTGCATTCTCAATATTTATATCCTTGTCCTTGGAATACTCTTCTAGGTTTTTCCTATAAGTCATCTTATCTATGCCTGTAACATCCCAATTTGCTGAAAGAGATATAATTGAATCTTCATAACTTGACGAATCCCTATCAAATAACTTAAGTTCGTTAGATAAAAACTTTATTGTCTCAAAATCTTTTACAACTATACCATAAGTTTCAATAGCGACATTCGAAGGGATGAAGTTATCTACGATTTTAACCTTATAGGTCCTATCTGCAATTTCAATTTTATCTTTATCTAACATGAATTTTTGATTAGCTGTAAGGAGAATTTCATCATCAGCTAATTTATAGTCTTTACCGACTCTTTTATTGTAGCCGTCTAGATCACAAGCCACTAGGAAATATGGTTTATGTTTACCATCTCCCATAAAGGTCTGAAACTTATCTCCCTCTACCTGTATACTGGTAAATAGACCGTAGGAAATGAAATCATTGGTAATTTTTCCTCCCTTAGCTGTAGTGCCCTGAACAATATTTCTAAGTTTTTCTTTCTCTTCTTCTATATTGTTTTCATCTATTTCTACTGGACTATCTAAATTGTACTCTCTTGGAACAACATTTCTTGCAGAATACTCAATTCGATCATAGATAGATAAGGATGCGGATAGGGCAATGATTACGCCAACGCTCATTATAGAAATGCTCGCAAGGGATATGGCATTTGACTTAATCCTATAAAGAAGACCAGATATGGCTAGGAATCTTTCCTTCTTGTAGTAGGAATTCTTTTCCTTCTGTCTTTTTAGATAAATTACAGAAAATGACATAAACAAAAGATATGTCGCAAGCATTACTATAAGACTTGCTAGGAAGAAATATCCAAGACTTTTTAGGATTCCTTGTGTTCTTATAGCAATATAGTAGCCTGCTATAAGCAAGACAAAACCTAAAACCATCAAAATATATCTTGACTTAGGCTCTCCCTCTCCACTTTTCTGATCAGCTAAAAGCTCTACTGGAGTAGAATTATAAATCTTTAGACTTGTTGCAAATAAGCTTGTAAGAAAGGCTAGAGCAATAAGCATAATTGTCTCTACCATGGCTTTTATCGAGAAGGGATAATCCATTAGGCCTCCGGCCACATCTTTCATTAGTTTGTTTAAGGCAAGGAAGGATAGCTTTCCAAAGATATATCCTCCAAGAAGACCTATCGCTCCTATTATTAGAAAGCTAATAAATAGCTCTAGGAAAATAATTTTTCTGATGTGTTTTTTCTCAAGGCCTAAGATTCCATAAAGGGCAAATTCCTTATTTCTCCTCTTGTTTAGGAAGTTGGTACTGTAAATGAAAAATATAAAAGTTAGTATTCCAATTATAACAATTCCAATATTGATAATCATCGGGAGAGAGGCGTGTCTTTCTCTTACATAAGTGTTTCCAGATAGACTTGCCATAATATTAAATACCATTAGCATTATCCCAGATGATAAGATAAAGGGAAGGTATACTAGTCTGTGTGCTCTAAGATTTTTGATAGCAAATTTGTGGGCGATTTTGTTATTCATTATAACTCACCCCTTGAAATCAAAATTTGTGACTTGTTGATTCTTTCCATAAAGTCGCTACGATTCTCTCCTTCTCCCTTGTAGATTTCATGAAAGACTACTCCATCCTTGATGAAGAGAACTCTCTTTGCGAAAGAAGCCGCATTTAAGGAGTGGGTTACCATAAGGACAGTTTGCCCCATTTCGTTCACCTTAGTAAATAAATCTAGGATCATATTCGAAGAGTTTGAATCAAGAGCTCCTGTCGGCTCATCTGCTAGAAGAAGGGCAGGCTTTGTAATTAAGGCCCTAGCTATGGCTACTCTTTGCTTTTGCCCACCTGATATTTGGTAAGGATATTTGTCTAGGATTTCTTCTATACCAAGTTTTCCCTTAATCTCTTCTAGTCTTTCATTCATCACTTCTTCCTTCTCGTCAGAAAGGACAAGGGGCAAATATATGTTATCCCTATTAGTGAATTGATCTAAGAGATTAAAATCTTGGAAGACAAAACCCAATTCTTTTCTCCTAAAAGATGCAAGATCCCTATCCTTAAGCCTTGTCATATCCTTGCCCTTTAGACTAATATTTCCAAAAGATGGTCTATCAAGGGTGGCTATAATATTTAAAAGAGTAGTCTTACCAGCTCCCGACTCTCCCATTATAGAAATAAACTCGCCCTCATCTACAGATAAGTTCACATCTCTTAGGGCCTCGGTTTTTATATTCTTGCTTTCATAAATGCGTTTAATATTTTTTAATTCTAGTATTGGCATATGCGCCTCCTTTTCTATGCTTATATTATAGAATATATAAATATTTCTAGCATTTATCTAATATTACAAGATGACTCTTAAGCTTACAATTTTGTAAGATTGGCTGGAAAGATTATAAAAAATTCGCTTCCTTGACCTAGCTTGGACTTAACTTCTACCCTAAGTTTTAAAATCTTAGAAATTTCTCTTACCAAAAACAAGCCTAGACCACTTGATTTGTGATTGACTCTTCCATTAAATCCCGAATATCCCCTATCAAATATTTTGACCAAGTCTTCATCTCTAATTCCTATTCCTGTATCCTTGATTGATAGAGAGTTTCTATTTTTATCAAATGAAATTATAATCCTGCCTTCATCAGTGTATTTTAAGGCATTAGATAGGATTTGTTCTATCATTATGGAAAGAAGCTTAGAATCGGCGATTACTTCGACATTAGTATCTTCATAATCAAGGGAAATCCTCTTGTTTATAAAAATCAGGGAATATTTTTTAAGAAGTGTCTTAATCACTTTATCTAAATCGACTTTTTCTATATCCATATCTGTAGCTCTATCCGTAAGTTTGATATAGTTTATGGCCATATTTGTGTATTCTTCTATATAAAACATCTCTTCCTTTAGCTTTTTAACATCTGGACCAGACTTTTTGTTTAAGATAAGATTGGCCACAGTAATAGGCGTTTTAATCTGATGAGTCCATAGGAGGAAATACTCTTCCAAGTCCTTCTTCTCGTTAATATAAGTGCTTCTTAGTTTATTATTCTCATCCAATAAGTTTTCGTATTTTTCCTTAAAGGAAACTTCCCTTTTATATTTCGAATATTGAATAGATAAATATATTAGCGAGAAGAATCCCATAATTTCAATTCCCAGAAAGAATTTGTCTAAAGGAAATTCCGATAGAATGAATATAGCAAAGAAGCTAAGGGAAAATAAAAAGAACAACCCGATTATGTGACTCTGACTTTTTAGAAATTGTTTTATATCACTCATCACTTGCCTCTAGGAAGTATCCCATTCCCTTTTTAGTCTGTATAAGATTGGCTTTTCCTATTTGTTTTAACTTTTTTCTTAGTCTAGTAATATTTACAGCAAGTGTATTATCATCTATGAAGTTCTCACTTTGCCAGCATTTTTCTATGATATCTTCCCTCATAACTATATCTCCTTTAAGTTCGAATAGACTTTCAAGAATCATTAGCTCAGTCCTAGTCAAAAGAACACTATCTTTGCCAAAGGAAAGACTCGCCTTGGAAAGATCGAGATAGACATCATCGAATTCTAAAACATTTGAATCTATCTTATAATCATAGGCTCTCCTTAAAACAGCTTGAATCTTTGCTCTCGTTACAGCAATATCAATTGGTTTTGTAATATAATCATCCGCCCCAAAATTCATAGCTTGGATTATATCCATAGACTCTGTATGAGATGAGATAAAAATAATAGGAAGCTTAGATTTTTTCCTAATCTCTTGGGTCCAGTAAAATCCATTAAAGGATGGAAGGCTTACATCCATCAGTATTAAATCTGGTCCTAAGTCTTCTACCTCCTCTGTCACCTTGGAGAAGTCCCTTATCTCATAGGTCTCGTAGGCCCAGGCCCTAAGCTCTTCTGATAAGAGTTTTGCTATATTTCTATCATCTTCAACTATTAAAATCTTCATATATTCCATCCTTCTTCTAGGAAAATAGAAATGTCAATCTTGTACCATCTTCCCTTAAGCTCAATCTTTCTTACCCTAGCAAATAAGAACCTGCCGTGATCGTTCATACTTATCAAGGCTACCAATCACAGTAAGCTTATTCCTAAGAAGCTCTTCATTTTTAGTAAACACAGAGTAAACTTTTTTAGAAATATAATAAAAATCAACTGGCTCATCTCTTCTTATGAAATCTTCCACAAGTCTTTTTTCTTCTTTTAACTTCTTTACTGTAAGATTTAGATTCATTGCCTTATACTCTCTTAAGCCAAATTCTTCCTGATATTCTGCCTCAACCCTAATCGCCTCATGGGAAATTCGGTCGTCATGAGAAAAGATTAGACTAACAAGCTCTTTACGTAGAGATTTTACTTCTTCTTTTAATTTATCTACATTGGGAAAATCAATAATCTTAGCCATACTTACTCTCCTATATTAGTTATAGTTTATATTATAGGAGAAATTTTTACAAGATTTTAATATATTATGTTAAAATGTTTATAGGAGGATTTATGAAGTTTACAGATGTACTATATGAAAATACAAAAGAAATTTGGGAGAAATATTACTCTCATCCTTTTATTGAAGGAATTACTAGAGGAAATCTTGATATCGAGAAATTTAAATTTTATATGATCCAAGACTATTTCTATCTATATGACTATGCGAAGCTCTTCGCCCTAGCCCTAATCAAAACTGATAATAGGAAACTAATAGAAAATTTCGCCAAATCTATTGATTATACTATAAATGGAGAAATGGAAATTCATAGGTCTTATATGAGAAAACTTGGAATAGATGATGAAGATCTTGGGAATGAAAGAAAGGCCCTACTAACTACATTCTATACCAGCTACATGCTTAATCAAGCTCAAAGAAAGGGATGTGATATAGTAATAATTTCGCTCCTCTCATGTGCATGGACTTACGCAGAGATCGCCAAGAAAATTAACGAAAAAAATAGCGATATTATAAATCACGAATTCTTCGGCCAATGGCTAACTGGTTACCTATCAGATGACTTCCAAAATGAGGCTAATTTCTACAAAAATTTTGTAAATGAATTTGCTCAAAACATCACAGAAGAAAAGCAAAATGAGTATATAGAAATATTTAAGACATGTTGTATCTATGAACTAAAATTCTGGGATATGGCCTATAATCAATCATATGATTAGAAAAAGTAAAAATATATGTAAAAGGTCCCTAAATTAGAAGAAATATTACAAAGATATGTCCAATAAGCAAAATAAAATTTACTACTTACTAGAGACTATTTCCTATTTATCTTGTAAAGAATTTTCATCTATTTAGGGACAATCGTTCATTTGTATTAATCTTCTAGTCCAAATTTAGAAAATACAAGTCTTTTTCTTTTTTTATAAAGCCGAGAGATTCAAAGACCTTTTGACTTTGCTTGTTAAAACTATAGATTTCGGCCTTAAGATACTTTCTTCCATCTTCTTTAGCTATATCAATTAATTTTTCTAGGGCACGTCTTCCAATTTTCTTGTTTTGATACTCCTTTGCTACAACTATTGCAAGCTCATTATTATCTAATAAAGTTATATCCCCAACTATAGTCTCGCCAAACTTTATATAAAAGCACTTACCATTTTCGCATAGATATCTATACATTCTGATAAGTCTATCCAAATCATAAGTGTAGTCTATATTATCAACCTGCTTACATAAGAGAGGGTCCTGATACCAGGACAAAGTCCTATCAAAATCATCATAATAATTTATTAATTGAATCTCTTTATTATCCAAATATTATTTCTCCCTATTTATCTCTTAAGACTTTCATCCCAAAGCTTATCAGCCGTTGGTTTCCAATTTTTTGCGTAGTCTTCGCACTTGTCACAAAGCTCGTCAACTTCTTCTTTTTCTAGAATATCGGTTGATTTAG
>NZ_JALEIL010000146.1 GCF_022770135.1 Anaerococcus sp.
TACTAGTTTAGGTTTCAAATGACCTTTTTCTTTTTACACAATTATACGGACTCTATCTAGATGATGATTACTACAAAAAATCAAAAGGCCTTAAGCAAATTATGAAAACTAGTAAGGAAGAAATAGATAACTATGACGATATTCTTAATTCAATAGAGCTTCTTGAGAAAAACCCCGCTACTATCTACAAATATCAGGAAGATATCGACAAGAAAGGTCATAAGATCCTCTTTATTATAAATTACGATTTAAATAAGGGCTATGTACTCGACCTTCAGATTTGAAATTTTAAGCTAGGACTACTAGCCTTCTTATCTTTGTAAGACTTATCGGCCTTCATACATATAAAATAAGAAGACAAAAGTAAGATGATCAGAAGACGAAAGGACAAATAATGAAGAAAAAATACTTTCTTGTAATAATAGGTCTAATAATCATAGCGATTTTATTAAAAATAAAACCTAAGAATGAAGGACCAAATCTTCCCAAGGAAGATGATGTAGAAAGCATAAGCCTTATCAATATCCTAGATGGTAGGGGTATTGAGAGATGGACGATTAGTGATAAGGATGATATAGAAAAATTTCTACAAAACCTAGAAAATTCCAAGAAGACAAAAAAGGAGAGCGTCTCAGATTTTCCTGATAAAGATGAATTTATCCTAGTAAGCTTTAAAATGTCAGATGGCGGCTATATAAGAAGTACTATCCATGAAGAATATAAAAAACTTTATTTCGAACAAGCCTATGTGGGAATTTATGAGCTTTCTTATAAAGATATTTCTTCCTTCCTAAAATCTACCGCAAAAGAAGAAAATAAGGAAAATATTTCAGAAGACTTAGAAGATATCTTGGATGATGATTTCTAATTTTATAGATAGATATTTTAAATTTCAATAATAAGGTCCATTCCCTGTAAGTAAGATAAAAGGCTCCTGTTAGCAATTGACAGAAGCCTTCTTTTTTTATTTATTTTGCTGCAATAATTCCTATTATAGAAGAAATAGCTATAAATATAGGTGCGATTATTCCTACATCTAAATGATTGGCTAGACCTGCTAGGACTACTAGCATTATGAAGTTGGTAAAAATTATTGCCCTATAGCCTATGTAGCCTTTTTTATAATAACGGGCTTTGGTCATCTCGTCAGATTCCTCTATAAACTTCTTATTAAACTTAAAATCAAGGGTGTCCGCTTTTCTATTTGGTTCTACTTTCTTGATAAGCTCGTAGTTTTTTTGAAAAATCACTGAAGTAAGAATTATATAGGCTATTAAAAGCCCTATCAAAACCACAGACTCTCCTAGATTAAGCCAAGACTTTTCCATAGCCATAGCCCACATAGAAGCAAGGCCAAAGATTAGAAAAGTACTTACCTCCCTAACCATGAGGCTATAGTTAGTGTATTTTGTTTGAATCGGATCTTCGCCTTGAAGGCCTTTTTCGATTTCTACCTTAGATTTCTTATAAAGAGCAAATGCTATTAAAATACTCATTATTATTACTATAAGAACTATCTTAAATACATTTTTTATTAAGAAGGACTTAATAACCTCTCCAAAATCACTTAGTGCAATATTTTCAAGTATCCATCCAGACAAGGCTCCAACTAGAAGTCCTCCTATAATTAACATTACAAATTTTTTCTTATTCATATTCTTCCTCCAAGCTAAATATATCCTCGACATTTACTTCAAACACCCTAGCAAGGCTTAGGGCAACCACAACAGACGGATTATAATCTCCCCTTTCTATTAGGGAGATAGTCTGTCTAGAAACCCCAACCTTCTCTCCAAGCTCTGTCTGATTCATACCTTTTTCCTTCCTCAAACTAGAAAGGTTATTAACTAATCTCAATAAATCCTCCTTTCTTTTGACAACTATTGTTGTCATTATTATATCTTTGACAAGTATATTTGTCAAAAGATGGCATAAAAAAACCAGAGCAATTGCTCTGGCCCTTTACTTATAACCCTTGTAAGCTTCCTCATCTACATAAATATATACATTTGGATGAAGGGATAAGAATCCTGCTGGAAGATCTGTTGATATCTTATCATCTTCTAAAAGTCTTTTAACTGCCTCGTGTTTTTTCTTTCCATTTGCAAGAAGGATTATGGTCTTGGCGTTAAATATATCTGCCATGCCCATTGAGATAGCATATCTTGGAACATCGGCTTCATTTTCAAAAAATCTAGAGTTTGCTTCGATTGTAGAATCTGTAAGCTTTACTATAGATGTTCTCTTGCTTAGCTTATCCGCTGGTTCATTGAAGGCGATATGGCCATTTTCCCCAATTCCTAAGATTTGAATATCTCTTTGACCGAAGTCATCTAGGATTTTGTCGTATTCTTTGGCGTATTTTTCATCTACTTCACTTGCCTTTGGAATTATATTTGCTCCTTCATTAAAGGATACATGGTCAAAGAAGTTCTTTCTCATGAAGTAATTATAGGATTGTTCATT
>NZ_JALEIL010000029.1 GCF_022770135.1 Anaerococcus sp.
TAAAAATTTCTCCTTGGACTCGATAGCTCTTATCTTATCTATAGCTTCCATTGTCTTAAACGATGATGAAGACTCGCTAAACTTTACCATAAGCATGGTAGAATCTTCTGCATAGAAGAAATCTCTAATCTCATCTGGCAAGAACTCTTTTGGTACTGTATTACCAACTATAGATGTTTTTGAAATAACATTCTCTACACCATCAATTTCAAGTATCTGATTTTTTAACCTATCGGCATCATAATCATCGCCCTTTAATATCAACATACCGGTTGCGGCATTTTTGAAATCTTTATCTAGTATCTCCTGGCCCTGGGTACTTTCAAGGTCAGCTGGCAAATATGATAAGATATCATAGTTCACACCTGTGTATTTGTATCCTATAAAAGATGGTATCAATAATAGAGTCATTATCAATAATACAAGTCTAGGATGGTGTGAAATAAACTTTGTTATCTTTTTCATTCTATCTCTCCTGTTCTATTAAACATTTTTTTAATATTAGCATACAAAACTGGCTTCATCTCCCCAATAGTTAAAATCGATTCATCCATTGTCGCACTTTTACAAGTTGACATTACGATTTCAAGGGTTAGAGAAAGTATATATAGCTTCTGGCTTTCGGTATAATCTCCTGTGAAGAGATTCTCATACTTACTAAGAATAAAATGTAAGGATGATTCCGCTTCTTTGAGTTTTTCATCATTTTCAATCTTAGTGTAGAGGGCCCAGGTGATATTTTTACTCACAAGGTCTAGCTCGAAAGGATGGGCTATGAGATAATCAATGATATAATCAAGAAAGTATATGTATCTTTCGATAGGATCTTCTTGATTACAGCTATCTTCCGCCTTAACAATAATATCCTTAGCTATATTTAGGACAATCTTCTCCTTCAAGTCCTTCTTATCAGAATAGTAAAGATAGAAAGTCCCCAGGCCAAAGCCTGCTTCCTTCATCACATCTCTTACTGAAGTATTGTCAGCTCCCTTAGATTTGAAAATCCTAAGAGCAGCCTCCATTATAGCTTTTCCCTTGTCGTTCGTAAAACTTCCCATATATTCACTCCAATTTCTTCAAAATGAACGCCGTTCATTAATTGCTACAAATATATGATACGCCTTAATGAACGTTGTTCAACTTTTCTTGTAAATTTTTTTATTAAAAAATACCAAAGAATAAAATTCTCTGGTATTAGTACTTATTTATTAAATTATAGTAAATATGGATCATCTTCCCAAGAGCTTAGGGTCTTTGGATCAGTTGCGTTGGTATCTCTTCCAGCTGGTCCTAGGTCCTTGGCGCTTTCTGGCTCGCTAGCCTTTGTTGGATAGTTTAAATCAGAATCCATAGCTACATACTCTTCCCATTCTTTCCTAGACTTTGGTGGAGTGACATCTACATTTACACTTTCTATATCAATTCCCAAGGCCTCTGCAACTCCCTTTCCATAAGCTGGATCTGCAAGATAGCAGTTTCTAATATATCTATGCTTAATTTGCATAGTAGAATCTCCCATATTTCTTGCAGTATTTTCGAAAAGCACTAGTTTTTGCTCATCAGTCATCCTATTAAAGAGCATGCCTGGTTGGGTAAAGTAGTCGTTGTCATCTTTTCTAAAGTCATATCTTTTGACTTCGCCACCCTCATCAGCTGGTCTTTCAAGACTAGGATCATCCTGCCATGCTCCGTAGGAATTTGGTCTATAATGAAGCTCGCTTCCCTTATTTCCGTCAACTCTCATGGCTCCATCCCTATGGAAGTCGTGAGGATTTTCTACTCCTTGTGGGCTATTTACAGGAATTTGATGGTGGTTTACTCCAAGCCTATATCTTTGAGCATCAGAATACATGAAGGCTCTTGCTTGAAGAACCCTATCTGGTGATAGTCCAATTCCTGGAATGATATTGGCTGGTGAGAAGGCCGCTTGTTCCACATCTTGGAAGAAGTTGTCAGGATATTTGTTTAGGACATATTCCCCTACAGGAATTAGTGGATAGTCTTTCTTAAGCCACATTTTAGTTAGATCAAAAGGATTTGTAGGATGATTTTTAGCTTCTTCTTCTGTCATTACTTGTATATACATTTTCCACTTTGGATACATGCCCTTTTCAATTGCCTCATACAAGTCTCTGCCAGAAGATTCCCTATCCTTTCCATTAACCATTTCAGCTTCTTGGTCGGTATAGTTTTGGATTCCTTGCTCACTTCTAAAGTGGAACTTTACCCAAACCCTGTCTCCTTCTTCGTTATACATGGAGTAGGTATGAGAACCAAAGCCGTGCATGTATCTAAAGGAAGATGGTATTCCCCTATCTGAGTTGATGATAGTTGTCTGTAAGAGTGATTCTGGTAGGGATGACCAATAATCAAAGTTGGTGTTTGGACTTCTTAGGTGGGATTTAGGATCTCTTTTTACAGCGTGGTTGAGGTCAATAAATTTCATTGGGTCTCTAAAGAAAAACACTGGTGTATTGTTCCCTACTACATCCCAATTGCCTTCTTCTGTATAAAATCTTAGGGCAAAGCCACGGATATCTCTTTCGGCATCAGCCGCACCACGTTCACCTGCAACTGTACTCATCCTAGAAAATACCTTGCACTTATTTCCTACATTAGAAAATAATTTAGCTCTTGTGTATTTGCTAATGTCATGGGTTACTGTAAACTCACCCCAAGCTCCCCATCCCTTAGCGTGCATCCTTCTTTCTGGGATGACTTCTCTGTTGAAGTGGGCATGCTTTTCAAAAAGCCACAAGTCTTGGATTGAGACATGGCCCCTTTCTCCGGCAGTCATGGTATCTTCGTCATTATCAACGATTTGGCCACCAGCTCGTCTTAGGGTTGGATCATCACTTACATTTTGGTTTCTACTTGGTATAGGATCTCCTAAACCATTTTTCTCAGTAGGATCCATTTTCTTCTTATCGTCTGACATATTTACTCCTTTATGTTAAAAATAATACTTTTATAGTTAAATTAATCCTTATTTGAATTACCTTTAAATTTCCTTACATATTGCTAATTTCTTCTAACCAAGCTTCATCTAGTGGGTCTTGGGAGAATCTTTCTTTTCTATCAAGACTTGCTAGGGCATGCATATCGCATTCTTCTAGCTCAAAATCAAAAATATCAATATTTTCCTTAAGTCTTTTAGCATGAACTGATTTTGGAATAATCATAGTTCCTTGGTCAATATTCCATCTTAGAGCTATTTGGGCTGGAGTTTTATTGTACTTATCAGCCAATTGTTTTAGGATTTCTTCATCAAGTAAGCCTCCCCTAGTTCTTGCAAGTGGACTCCATGCTTGGTGTTTTATATTTTTTTCCTTGAGAAAGGTCCTTGTTTCTGGATCTTGTAGGAAGAGGTGACTTTCTAATTGATCCATTGATGGAGCCTCTCCTACTTCTAGCAATTTCACTAATTGTTCTGGCATAAAATTACATACAGCGATTGATTTAACAATACCTTGGTCTTTGTAATCCATAAAGACCTTCCAAGCCTTATCAAAATCCTTGCCGAACCAGTGGAGGTGGATTACATCTAGATAATCTGTCCTTAAATCCTTAAGGGATTCATCGATTGATCTTTTGGTCTCATCTATTCCAAAGTCTTTTGGCCAAACCTTTGTTGCTAGCATATAATCTTTCCTTTTAACTGGTGCATTTTCCAAAGCCCTGCCGATAAATTCCTCATTGTTATAGTATTTTGCAGTATCAAAATACTCATAGCCTAGTTCAAGGGCTGCCTGAATTACTTCTTCCATTAGTTTTTCATCTTCTATCTTATAAGTTCCCATTCCCATTGCAGGAACTTTTAGTCCATCATTAAGTGTGTAATATTTCATATATATATAATCCTTTCTTCACTCTCTTTACATTGATACCCAAAGAGCCCTATCTTAATTACAAGATTTTGTGATAGAATATAGATATGAAAACAGTATTAGTAACAGGCTCCTCACGTGGCATAGGAGCAGCCATATGTAGGAAGCTTAACAAAAATTACAAAATAATAATTAATTATAATAAAAGCGAAGAAGCTGCCCTTAAGCTCCTTGATGAACTTAGGAAGGAAAATCCCTTTGTAATTGCTGTAAAGGCAGATGTAAGTAAGGAAGATGAAGTAGAAAGGATGTTTGAGATAGGTGAGAGTAACTTCGGTCATATTGATATCCTAATTAATAACGCTGGTATATCACACTTTTCCCTAATCCAAGATACTGCCTTTGATAAATGGAAGGAGATCCTTGGTACTAACTTAGATTCAGTCTTTCTTACTTCCAAAAGAGCTGTCCCAAAGATGTTAAGTAGTGAAGATGGGATTATCATAAACATGTCTTCCATCTGGGGAGAAGCTGGAGCTAGTATGGAAAGTGCCTATTCAGCTAGTAAGGGCGCCATCAACTCCTTTACCAAATCCCTAGCCAAGGAGCTT
>NZ_JALEIL010000063.1 GCF_022770135.1 Anaerococcus sp.
CCTTAAAATAATCTTTGTATTTTTCTTTAACTTGCATATTACTCCAATCATGAAAAAAGGAGATGATTTAATCATCTCCTCTTAGTTTTCTAAGATTTATTCGTCTTCGCCTTCTAGTAATCCTTCATTACCTTGTTCAGATAATGCTTGTTCTAGTAGGTTACCTAAATTGTTATTTAGATCGTCATCACCAAATGAAGCAGAATTATCTCTTTCTGGTCTTCTTCTTGGTCTATCGTTATTTCTTGGAGCTCTCTTAGCTCTTCTTTCTGGTCTTTCTGGAGCTTCCTTAAGAGCTTTAATGCTTAGGCCAACTTTTTCTTCATCTGTATCGATGCTTATGATCTTAACTTCGATTTCATCACCAACGTTAAGTTCATCAGATGGCTTTTCAACATGTTCCCATGAAATTTCTGAAACGTGAACTAATCCTTCAACTCCGTCTGCTACTTCAACGAAAGCACCAAAGTCAAGTAGGTTAACAACCTTACCAGTTACAACATCACCAACTTCGTGTTGGTTAACGAATGCTTCAAATGGTTTTTCTAGAAGTTGTTTACGTCCAAGAGAAATTCTGTTCTTATCTTGATTTAATTTTAGGATTTTAACTTCGATTTCATCACCAACGTTTAGTACATCAGATGGGTGTTCAACTCTGCTCCAAGCGATGTCTGATACGTGTAGGAGTCCATCAAGGCCATTTACTTCAACGAAAGCACCGAAGTCTGTAAGTCTTGCAACTTTTCCAGTTACTACTTGTCCTTCTTCAAGTTCTTCCCATAGTCCGTCAAGTTCATCTTCAACTACTTCTTTTCTAGAAAGAACTAGTCTATTTTTTCTTTCATCGATGCTGATGATTTTTAGATCCCACTCTTCTCCAACGAATTTCTTGAAGTTTTTAACAAAGTATGTTGCAATTTGGCTTGCAGGAACAAAACCATTTATTCCTTCAACATTAACAGTAAGACCACCTTTGTTAAATCCACTTACTACTCCGTGAACTAACTCGTCGTTTTCAGCCTTTTCTGCTAGGTCTTTCCATACCTTCATTCCTTCAACTCTTCTTGTAGAAAGTGAAACATTGCCTTCACCGTCATCTAATTTGATAACGAATACGTCAATCTCATCACCTACGTTAAAACTGTTTTTTGGATCTTTTGCTTCTTCTTCTGTCATTTCGTCTAGTTTGATAATTCCATCAGCTCTAAATTGAATGTCAACGAATACTTCATCATCCTTAACATCAATAACTGTACCCTTTACGATTTCCTTTGGGTAAATCTTCTTTAAACTATCCTCTAGACTGTTCATAAATTCTTCTTTTGTGAATTCATCCATA
This sequence comes from Anaerococcus sp., assembly GCF_022770135.1. GTDB lineage: Bacteria > Bacillota > Clostridia > Tissierellales > Peptoniphilaceae > Anaerococcus. The sequence goes on from NZ_JALEIL010000063.1 coordinate 1,340, forward strand.
CTACTTACTACCTCCTCGATAATCTCATCAGGTGTAGAGGCACCTGCGATTATACCAACTTTTTTAAATTTAGAGAGCTTTTGCAAAGGTAGATCTTTAACAGTTTCAATCCTAAAAACATTTTTACAATACATATTAGCTACTTGATATAGCTTATTTGTATTAGAACTATTAAAACCACCAGCTACAATCATGCAATCAACTTCCTTAGCTAAGGATTTGGCTGCTTGTTGCCTATTTTCAGTTGCTTTACATATTGTGTTTTCTATTACTACACTATCATTATTTTCTTTTAACTTGTTAGCAATATCATAAAAATAATCAAGCCTATTTGTAGTTTGACTAACAACATAGAGCTTGTTATTACATTTTATATTTTTTGCTTCAGTCTCATCTGAAACTATTATACCATTGTTTAGGAAAGATTCCATAGCAATTATTTCAGGATGTGTTTTATCTCCAACAATAACTACCTGGTATCCATCATTTTCCTTCTCTATAATCTTTTTATAAATATTGTTTAGTACTGGACAAGTAGCATCTACTACTTCATTACCATTTGCTAAAAGCTTCTCTTTAAAGTCGGCACTTTCTCCGTGCGCCCTAATAAGAATAGTAGAATCCTTTATCTTTAGAGCTTCTTTCTTATTAACAACTTTTAGTCCTTCATTTTCTAATTTCTCGACTAATTGCGGATTATGTATCAAAGGCCCTACACAGTAGCGCTTGCCTTCCTTCTTTATTGCTTCTTCGGCAAGCTCTACCGACCTTCTTACACCACCGCAAAATCCTGAGTATTTTGCAATAATTATTTCCATTGATTCTCACTTTCCACAATCGTGTGATGCTCATAGATTTTATCATAAACCCTATCTGTCATCTTCTTCATAGCTTCTTTGTTCTTAAGGGAAGCGAATTCATTAACAGCTATAGGTTTTTTTATCAAAATTTCACTTTTTCTAAATGGCTTGTAAGTAGAAATTATCTCTACTGGCATTATATCGGCTTTTGCTTTTAAGGCGATAAATGCAACACCATCTTTAACATTCTCTCTCTTAGCTTCTTTAACCCTAGTTCCTTCAGGGAAAATCCCAAGAATCTTCTCTTCATTAACCAATGCTACAGAAGCTCTCAAAGCTTTTAAGTCTCGCCCAAATCTATCTACTGGAAAAGCTCCAAGGGCTTTTAGAAATCCTCCTACAAAAGGCTTATCAAAAAGTTCTTTCTTAGCCATAAAATAGATTCTCTGAGGTAAACTTATTGCTAAAAATATAGGATCCAACAAAGACTTATGGTTAGCGCATACGATAATTTTATCTGTTTCTTCGATATTTTCAAGACCCTTTACTTTAATCCTAAAGATAGGTATACATATTATTTTTAAAAGCACTACTAAAAAATTATATAACATCTTCACTATCCATCTTATCTAAAATCATATCTATCGTCTCTTCAATATTTAAGTCAGAATTATCAATCAAGCATGCGTCTTCTGCTTTTCTTAAAGGAGATGTCTCTCTATTTGAATCATATTCGTCTCTTTCTATTATAGATTTTTCTAATTCATCTAAGCTTAAGTCAGATTCGTTTTGATCAAATCTCCTAATAGCTCTTACCCTTGGACTTGCTGTTAGGAAGAACTTATACTTGGCATTAGGAAAAACAACTGTTCCTATATCTCTACCATCTAGGATAAAGCTTGTGTTTTTTGCAATTTGTCTTTGCATATCAACAAGTTTTCTTCTAACATCTTCATTAGCTGAAACCCATGATACGTTTTTGGTCACTATATCACTTCTTATTTCCTTACTAACGTCATCACCGTTAAGGAAAATGGCTCCTTCATTAAAATCAATTTGAATATTTTCTAAATTTTTAACGATTTTATCCAAGTCACTTTCTTTTATATTCTTGTCCAAGAAATATTTGGTTACAGCCCTATACATGGAGCCTGTATTTAAATACTCTATTCCTAATCTCTCTGACAATTCTTGAGCAATTGTTGATTTCCCTGATCCGCTTGGTCCATCAAGTGCTATTATATATTTCATATCTTCTCCTTTATGGCTAAACTTGCTGCGTAGGCTGTAGTGAAGGCAATCTGTAAATTAAAACCTCCTGTTAGAGCATCAATATCCAGGACTTCTCCTATAAAGTATAAATCCTTAACTAGTTTTGATTCCATAGTTTTAGGATTAATTTCTTTTAGATCAACTCCTCCACTAGTTATCACAGCATTGTTGAAATTTTCTTTTTGACTTATTTTTAAATCAAAAGCTTTCATTAAGTCCAATATTCTCTTCCTATCTTCTCGGCTTACTTCGCTTACTTTCATGTCTTTATTAATTTTTAATCTATCAATTAAAATTGATACCAGCTGATCATTTAATAGTATATTTAAAACATTTGACAAATTCTTTCTACTATTATCTTCAAAGATGGATATTAATTTTTTATCAAGCATCTCATAAGTATATTCAGGAAGAAAATCTATTGATAAAATTTTCAAATGATCCCTTGCCGCTAGGGCTTGAATCTTAAGGGCAGCTGGTCCTGTAATAAAGTTTGGGGTAAGCATAATATCCCCTCTTATCTCATAAGTTTTTTCTTTCGTTTTTAGACAAAGTTTCTTATCAGATAGACTTAAGGCCTTTACATTTATTCTATCCTCTAGATAAAGAGGCATAAGAGAGGCTTTTGTATTTATTATCTTATGGCCAAAGCTCCTAGCAAAAGTATATCCATCTCCTGTTGAGCCTGTTTTGGGATAAGTTCGGCCTCCTGTTGCAATAATTAGGCTATCAAACTCATATTTCCCCCTAGATGTTTCTAGCAAAAAACAATCTGATTTTTCTATCTTTTCAACCTCAGTCTTTGGTATAAATCTAATTCCTTTTTCTCTAATCAAACTTTCAAAAAGACAAATAATTTCACTAGATTTCGAAGATTTAGGAAATACTTTATCGTCTTCTTCTATTACTGTTTCGATCCCTTCCTTATTCAAAAAATCAATCATGGAAAAGTTGTCAAATCTAGAAAATGCAGAGTATAAGAAATTCTTATTCCTTATGATATTTTCCAAAAATTCATCGTAATAATTGGCGTTTGTTACATTACATCTGCCATTTCCAGTAATTTTTAGCTTCTCACCTATTTGATTGTTTTTGTCTAATAAGTAGACTTGGTTATTTTCATTTTTTATATTTATAGCTGCAAAGACTCCCGCAGGGCCTGCACCTATTATTCCTATCTTTCTCATATATAAATTTTACCATAAAAAAAGAGATAGACCTCTATCCCCTCGTTTTTCTTACAAAATCCATCTCAGTCTGATCAAAGTTTCTTTTCTCGTAAGGCTTCATTCCATCAAGCTTAATAGGTCCTATGCTGATTCTTTTAAGCATCCTTACCTCGCTTGAAAAGTAGGCGAACATCCTTCTAATTTGTCTATTGTAGCCTTGATGAATTATAACTTTGTAGGTTTTATTCCCCTTATCAATCAAGTCAATCCTAGAATCAGAAGTTATTTCAGAGTTTCCTATGTCAATCCCAGATTCGAATTGTTGACATTCTTTCTTATTTAATAATCGATTCACCCTAACTATGTAGGTCTTATCAAGTTTCTTACTAGGATGAATTATTTGATTAGTAAAGATGCCATCATTTGTGATTATTAATAATCCCTCACTGTCTTTATCTAACCTTCCTGCAGCGAAAAATCTTTGATCTAGCTTTACTAAATCATTTAAGTCACGGTCGTTGTAAGGGTCGAAGTTACTAGTAATATATCCTCTCGGCTTATACAATTTGATGTAGATTTTTTCTTCAATCTCTAAAATCTCTCCATCAATTTCAACTATATCAGATTCCTTTATATCAAGGCCTAGCTCATATGTAAGCTTTCCATTAACTTTAACCTTGCCATTTTTTACAAGTTCATCGGCCTTTCTCCTTGAGGTATATCCACTTCTTGCTATATACTTATTAATCCTCATAGATATCTCCATCTAAATTAATTTCTGGAAGTTCTTCTAGGGAAGAAATATTAAAATATTTAAGAAAGTCTGTGGTTGTGATGTAAATAATAGGCTTTCCAATCTTATCAAGTCTTCCATTTTCTGCAATTAGTCCTCTAGCTATCAAAGAATCTATGGTAGATTGGGAGTTAACACCCCTTATCTTATCGATCTCTGCTCTGGTAATGGGCTGTTTGTAAGCGATAATTGATAGAGTCTCTAAGGTTGAAGTGGAGAGTTTTTTTTCAGATTTTTTGATTACTTTTTCAAAATATTTGTCATGGCAAGATCTCGAAGTGAATTGATAAGACTTATCGAATTGTCTGATTACGAGGCCGGACTTTTTTGAATTTCTCTCCTCAATTAGCTCTTCAAGAGCAACTTTAATATCCTTCTTAGCAAAGTCAAAAATTATAGCAGAAAGATCTTCCAAATCTATAGGCTCTGCCCAAATGTATAAAATTTCTTCAATTAGTCCTTTAAGATATTC
>NZ_JALEIL010000067.1 GCF_022770135.1 Anaerococcus sp.
TTTCAAACTTTCCGATTGTATTAAAAGACCCTCTCTTTAAGAGGGCTATGATAAATACCTTGATCTATGCTGTAACAGTTGTTCCTTTATCAATAATTATCGCTATGCTCATAGCCTTAGTCCTAAATACTAACATCAAGGGAGGGAAGTTCTTCGAGACTTTGTTCTTTATTCCTTACCTAACCAGCGTTATAGCTATAGGTATTGTGTTTAGATATTTATTCCACGGCCAATACGGTTTTATCAATTACGTCCTAGGCTTTATTGGTCTTGGACCGATAGACTTTCTAAATGATCCTGATTATAATATGACAGCCCTTATAATTTTTGGTGTATGGAACGCATTGGCCTTTAATATTATAGTAATACTCGCAGGTCTTAGGTCAATTGATAAAAATTATTACAAGGTGGCTGAGATGTTTGGAGCAAGTAGCTGGGAGCAGTTTAGAAAGATTACCCTCCCACAGCTTAAGTCGATTATTACCTTCTTGTTTTTGACAAGTTTTATCACAGCCTTTAAGGTCTACAATTCAATCTTCGCCCTCTTTAACGGCAGGGCAGGTGTCGGCAATAGACTTGTAACTGCAGTATTTTATATATACAACAAGTTCTATGTGGAATACAGATATGGCCAGGCAATGGCTGCAGGAGTGATTTTATTCTTATTCCTCCTAGTACTCACTTTCTTACAGAAGAAGGCAATAGAAAGGTTGGCAAAATAATGCAAAAAGTTTTAAGAGTGATTGGATATATTTTTGTTGTAATCATGGCGATTATTACAGTATTTCCTTTCCTTTATATGATTTCATCATCGTTAATGAGCTTTCAAGAAGTAACGAGTATTCCTCCTAAGCTTCTTCCAGAAAAGCCAATATTTTCAAACTATATCGAGGCTATGAAGGTTGCTCCTTTCGGAAGGTATTTCTTAAATACAGTTTTTGTATCTTTGACCAATACCCTAGTTACTTTGATAACTACAACCCTTGCGGCCTTTGCCCTAAATTTTTGTAATTTCAAATACAAAAAGCTCCTAGAAGCCTTCATGTTATCGCTTCTAATGATTCCTTTTGAGATTATAATCTTTACCAACTTTTCAACAATTGCAAGACTTGGTCTTATTGATACTTATACTGCCCTTATAATTCCTTTTTTGGCATCAGTATTTTATATATTTTATCTAAAGGAATTTCTCAAATCTATACCGATGGATTTCTACAAGGCAGCTAAGGTCGATGGGGCAAGTGACTTTGAATTTATTAGGAAAGTAATGATTCCTATGAGCAAGTCAAATCTCTTTACCATAGGGCTTTTAAACTTTATTACAGGTTGGAATTCATTCTTGTGGCCAATCCTTGTTACAAACACCACAGAGATGAGACTTATATCAAATGGTCTATCAGCCTTTGCTACTGAAGCAGGCCAATTAATTCACCTTCAAATGGCAGCAAGTACTATTACTATAATGCCAATTTTAATATTATATTTCCTCTTTAGAAAACAAATCCTAAGCGGTGTTTCCTACGGGGGTATCAAAAGATAGAAAAAGGGTATATAATATTAATGAAGGAAAATATAACAAAGGAGATTTTATGAAAAAGAAATTATCGTTGTTAATGGCTCTAGTTTTGTCACTAGGAGTATTCACAGCATGCGGATCTAACGAAAACGCAAGTGAAGAAAAGGCAGACAGCAAGGTTGAAGAAAGTGCTGATCAAGCAAAAGATGACAAGAAGGAAGAAGGAAAAGAAGAAGATAAGGCAGAAGGACAAACTGAGATAGTATTTTGGCACGCTATGGGTGGAGGCCAAGGCGAAGCTCTTGAAAATTTGACCAAGAAGTTTGAAGAAGAAAACCCAAACATCAAGGTTACTCTTCAAGGCCAAGGAAAATACGGAGACTTAAACCAAATTCTAGTTGCATCAATGCAATCACCTAAAGACCTTCCAACAATAACTCAAGCATATCCTGATTGGATGCTTCAATTCAAAGATGCTGATATGATAGCAGATCTTACAGACTATGTTAAAGAAGGAATGGATGATTATGATGATATCTTCCCAGGAGTAAGGGATGAAATCGAACACGACGGCAAGATCGAAGGACTTCCATTTAATAAGTCAACAGAAGTATTTTGGTACAACAAGGACTTATTCGATGAACTAGGTCTAAAGGCGCCAACAAACTACGAAGAGCTTAAGGAAGTATCAAAGAAAATCTACGAAGAAAAAGGCATACCAGGTGTTGGTTTCGACTCTCTATCAAACTTCTACATCACTTATCTTAAAAACAAGGGCATAGATTTTGACGCAAATCTAGATGTAGCAGGTCCTGAATCAATAGAAGCAGTTGAGTATTACCTAGAAGGAATCAAAGAAGGTTACTTTAGAATCGCAGGAACTGACCAATATATGTCAGGCCCATTTGCTAATGAGCAAGCAGGAGCCTACATTGGTTCAAACGCTGGTGAAGTTTATGTTAAAGAAGGTGTAGACGGCAAGTTCGAATACGAAGCAGCTCCTTATCCAGCAGAAAAGGCCTTCCAACAAGGTACAAATATCTATATGTTTGACAAAGCCAGTGATGAAGAAAAGAAAGCAGCTTTTGATTATATCAAATATCTATCTAGCAAGGATAGCCAAATCGACTTTGCTCTAGCAACAGGCTACATGCCAGCTAGAAAATCTGCTGTAACAGATGATAAGTACAAGACTTCTGACTCTAAGATTGCACCAATCCTAGATGATGCAAGTGAGAAATTATTCTCTAGACCACTTGTTCCAGGAAGCCAACAAGCCTACAATGACGTAGCAAGCTTACTTGAAAGTATCCTTTCAAATCCAAATGCAGACGTTAAGGCAGAGCTTGAAGGATTCGCACCACAAT
>NZ_JALEIL010000094.1 GCF_022770135.1 Anaerococcus sp.
AAACAAATAAAAAAACTGCTTAAGCAGTAGTTGGGATAGTGGTGCATGTGACGGAATACTCGGAGCCCCAATAGGGGCGTGCCGGTATTTGCGCCTTATAGGCGCTGTGCAAACTACCAGCTAAGCTGGTAGTTTTGATTATATAAGTTTTCCCTTGAGATTTACAAAATATCATCAAATCCTATTTATTTTGTTTAGATCAATACTAATATCTATAAATTCACTAAGGCTTCTAAAAACTTGAAAAATCGCCGAACGAATGGCAAAGTCCTCGTGAGTTTGAGGAAGGTCTATCATCCTAAAGTGCTTATTCAAATATTCTATCCTTTCCTTGACCTTGATCATTTCGTTCGCATCTCCGAGCTTTTCTCCTGTATCGATTATTATGTCGGAAATTAGTTTACCTTTGTCATAGGCCCTTGGAATCTCCTTTAAGTCCTCATACATTTCTTTTAGAAGGTCCATCTCTATTTGCCTATGGTTAAGCTCTCTTAGGATATCCTTGCTATTATGGATTCTGTTATCATTTTCGAGTATTGCAAGGTCCATGGCCTTTCCTATATCCGCTTCTAGCTTTCTTATCTTATCTTCATATATTTCTACGTCCAGATGGTTGACTAGGATATTTCCGAAAAAGTTCAGAATATCCTTGATGTCCCTATCTATATTATAAATCCATTCTTTAAGTTCATCCTGACTTTCTGGTGCATAGAGGTTGGTCAAGAAGGCAAAGCCAGTTCCTATAAGGACAAGGATTAGTTCATTTTTAATAATAGAAGGATTGATTTGCCCATAGCTAAGCAAGTGAGTAACTATCACACTTGATGGACCAAGACCTAGTTCAATGCCTAGTAAAAGGGATAAGGGCACGAATAGGAGTAAGTAAATACCGAAAGCCCAAGTTTTGTAAGAAAATATTTCAAAGACTGTGGCTCCAATAGTAAAAGCTAGAATTGCCGAAACCATCCTTTTAAGCCCTCCTTTGACAGTTGCCTTTCTAGTCTCAAATATATCGAGTATGGTGATTATCGCAGCTGAAGAAGCGTAGTTAAGACCCAGGAAGCTTGCCAAGGATAGGGAAAGGCTAGCAGCTAGGGCTGTTTTTATAGTAGTGCTAATTATAGTTTTGTTCATGATGTCCCCTTGTAATTTATTTTTCGCCTAGGTATTTAATATAAAGCTGGCAAGGATTGTTCTCATCCCACAGTCCAGGCAGACACTCTAGCTCCTTGTAGGCCATAGCCCTATAGAAGTCATTTGTCCTATCGTATTCTTCGTAGGTCCCTTTCTTTACAGTCTTTACCTGGGCGTAGGAGAAAGATAAAGTCCTAGCTAAGTTCTCGAAGGACTCGATTAATTTCTTCCCCAAACCCAGTCTGTGGTATTTTTTCATCACTCCCATTACAAAAATCTCCACACAATCCTTACTTGTTTCCTTAATTACTAAAAATCCAGCTGGACTATCATCTACAAAAATAGCCAAGAATATCTTATCAAGTGACTCATTTATATACATTTGTCTACTTTCTGATATGCCAAACCAGTCTTTAAGATCATCTAGGATCAATCTTCCTATCTTTTCTTTTTCTTTTTTATCTTTTATTTCAATAATTTTTCTATCCATCTTTTATTCTCCCTTGAATCATTAGATTTACCTATAAGAAATTATCTTCCTTGAAATTTTTAACTTAAATGAAGAGGAATGCTCTAGTCAATTAAACTCCATCTTATCCTTAACTGCTACTGGTCTAAATAAGGTAAATTCTGCCAAGGCCTTAAGCTAGGATCTTAAACTCATCAGCTTTCTTCTTGCATCCCCCAATAATTTCAATAAAAAAAGACCCCGAAGGGTCTAGTATGTCATTTGTTTATGTAGCTGATTATTCTTGGTCGATTGCTTCTACAGGACATACTGCTGCACAAGAACCACAGTCTATACATGCGTCTGCGTCGATTTCGTAAGCTGCGTCTCCTTGAGAGATTGCTCCTACTGGACATTCACCTTCACATGATCCACATGAAATACATGTATTTTCGTCTATTCTATAAGCCATAATTTTCCTCCTATTTGTTTATTTCTTATGTCTATAATATACAACATAGAAGAGTAAAAGTCAAGAATTTTTTTATATTTATTCTTATTTTAATTCTAAAATGATAATTTATTCAAATTGATACTAATTATCATTTTTAGTATTCCATTTCCTTACATGAGTAAGTCTCTTCGATTTCTTCATCGGTTCCCGTAAGTTTGACCCTTACCTTAGATCTTTCTCTGATGTAGTCGTTATTAAGGACCATCCCGTATCCGTCTGCTGTCTTTACCTTTTGACCTTCTTTAGGCATGATTTCCTTACTACATTTGTAGCATTCTTCTTCGTATGACAAGCAGCACATAAGCCTTCCGCACGTACCAGAAATCTTGCCTGGATCTAGGGTGATGTCTTGGTCCTTGGCCATCTTTATGGATAGGGGCTTGAAGTCATTAAGAAATCTCCCACAGCAGCATTTTTGCCCGCAAGGGCCTAGGTGTTCGATCATCTTAGCATGATCTCTTACTCCTATCTGTCTAAGCTCAATCCTATTTCTGTAGATTGATGCCAAGTCTTTTACGAGAGACCTAAAGTCTACCCTATTTTCAGCCTTAAAGTAGAAGGTTATTTTACTTCTGTCAAAGGTATATTTTGCATCTATTATCTTCATCTTTAGCCCATGGGAATTGGCCTTTTCTTGGCAAAGACTTATCGCCTCTTTGGCATCTTGCTCATTTTTGGCATAGTAATATAAGTCATCGTTGGTAGCTTTTCGAATTACTTCCGAAAGATTTCCCTTACATTCTGACTCATCAACATCAACTAGGACAACTTCTGCCATTTCTACTCCGTTGGATGTTTCTACTATTACCTTATCCTTATATTCAAATTCATTTCCATTTGCATCGAAATGATATATTTTACCCGCTGGTCTAAATCTTATTCCTACGACTCTCAATCAGAAATTCCCCTCTCTAAATATATTAAATATGATTTTTTCTATACTTAGATCATAATTAATATTTGTTCTTGCTGCATTTTGTATATCTTCTATCAAAAATATTGCCTTTTCTATTTCATCTATTGAAATTTGTGGAAATTTTTTAAGCATATATTTTGTGTTGTAATCAAGCTCTTCCCTATTATAATTGTAGCTTATTAGGGCCTGGTAGACTTTAAGCATTGCCTTGTAGATAGTTTGTCTATCGTCCTTATACTTGTTAAAGAAGTCCTTGTTTTTATAAAATGAATCTATCTTCCCATTATAGATATCAGCCATTATAGAATACAGCTTATCCATATCTATATCAAGGTCGCCTTCTTCTGCTTGTATTGGAATTATCTGACATCTTGACCTAATTGTTGCCAAGAGATTGTACCTATTGGTGCATGTGAAGATAATCTTTACATAATCTCTTAGCTCTTCCAGGCTCTTTAGCATGGCGTTAGACCCTTCTTGCCTTAGGTCCTGGGCATTGTGGATTATATATATTTTAATCTTGCCATTGTAGGGTCTAAGATAGATATCCTTTAAGACTTGTCTGATAGTTTCAATATCTATTACTCCGCCTTCTTTATCAATTAGGTAAAGGTCTGGGTTGTTCTCATCATCTATCCCATAATAGCTAAAGACTTCCCTTGCAAAATCAAGGGCAAAGGCCTTGTTAGCCTCTTCGTTTTTCCCTTCAAAAATATAGGCATTGGACAGATTTTCTACGTCTATTTCCCTATTTTTAAAGCTCATAGTTGGATATATTTGTCAACGTCTATTAGAAAGATTGTAGCTCCTCCTACAGTTATATCTATTGGAACTGTGTTTGTTAAAAGTGAGCTTTCTGCTGTTGGATTAATTATAGTTGTTGTTGTATTTCTCTTCTTGCAGTTTTTCTCAATTATGGATAATACTTCGTCTAGGTCTTCTTCTTCGACACCTATTAGAAGGGTTGTGTTTCCTTTTTTGAGAAAGCCACCAGTGGTTGCAAGCTTTGTAATCCTATATCCCTTGTCTGTCAATGCATCAACTAAAAAGTTCACATCTGCATCTTGAACTATAGCTATAAGTAGTTTCATAGTTTCTCCTCCAAAGATTTATAAATTAAGTCCATTACTTGATCAGTTACTTCCTCGATAGATTTAGTCGCATCTACTCTTTTTATATCATCCTTGTATCTTTCGGCTATATCTAGATAAGAGTCGAAGATTTTCTTGTGGAAGTCGAAGTCTTCGCTTTCGAGTCTATCTGCTGAGAAGTTAGCTCTCTTTCTTACTAGAGCTGTCTTGTAGTCTATATCAAAAAATATGGTTAGGTCTGCCTTTGTATTTTGTGTTGCAAAGTCATTTATTTCCTTTACCTTTTCGATACCCAGTCCCCTGCCAACTCCTTGATAAAGGAGGGAGCTTAGAACGAATCTATCACATATGACAAGCTTGCCTTTTTTAAGTGCTGGTCTTATCTTTTCTTCTATAAGCTGGGCCCTGCTTGCGGCAAATAGGAGACATTCGCACCTACTCGTCATGTCTTCATTGTCATTATCTATGATAATTTCTCTAATCTTCTCAGAGATTGGTGTTCCACCTGGTTCTCTAAAGTCCAAGTATTCTATCTGATCTTTCTTAAGTCTCTTCTTTACTTCATTAATAACTGTTGTTTTACCAGATCCATCGGGACCTTCAAATACTATTAGTTTTCCTGTCATGGTTTTATTATACCATATTAGGAAAAATTTAGCTTAGAGATTAGCTTAAAAGTTTGCAAAAAAAAAGACCGTCTGGCCTTTTTTAATCTTATTCTTCGTCTTCTGATTCACTTTCTTCAGTTTCATCAACTGTAGGAACGTCACTTGCGTCAGCTGCTTCTTCGCCTTCTTCTGGAATTTCTTCCTCATTAGGTTCTTGTAGTGAGCAGATAACTTCGTCGTCCTCTTCAAGAATTGTGATTTCGTCAACTTTTGCAATGTCAAGATCAGCTATTGTTCTAACATCACCGATTTGTAGATCGCTTACTTCAACATCTGCTGTTTGTGGGATGTATCTTGGTAGACATTCTACTTCAACAACGTCGATGTTTTGAACTAGTACAGATGGTTCAACTCTGATTTCATCTCTACCAACAAGTACAACTGGAACTTGTACTCTGATAGCTTCGTTTTGGTTGATTGCTTGGAAGTCAACGTGTAAAAATTGGTTTTTGAATGGGTGATTTTGATATGCTTTGATAAGTACATCTTTCTTCTCACCACCAAAATCTAGTGTTATAATTGTTGATGTTCCAGCTTGTCTAAGTACCTTTTCAAAATCTCTAGTTGTCACTTGAACATTTATATTTTCTTCGTCTTTGGCATAAATAACTCCTGGTACTAGTTCAGCTGCTCTTAGCTTGTTAACTTTGTTTTTACCAGTAGCTTCTCTTTTTTCTGCTTGTAAAACTAACTCTGCCATTTTGCCTCCTTATATATTCATACTGCTTAATTATACCTCATAAACATTTCATTTACAATGTTTTAGTTTCAATCAATACAAATCGGGTATATTAATTATGAAGATAATATATAGAAAGGATTATTTATGTCAAGAAAAGTTAAATTCGGTAGTGTAGAAGTAAGTGTAGATGGTGAAAAACTCAAAGTAGGTGATATAGCTCCAGACTTTTTGGCTATTGATAACGAACTAAATGAATATTCATCTAAAGAAGATGATGGGAAAATTAAATTAATTTCAGTTATACCATCAATAGATACATCTGTTTGTGAGATACAGACAACAATGTTTTCTAAGGCAAGAGAGGGCTTATCAGATGAAGTTTCTCTTATAACTATATCAAACGACTTACCTTTTGCTCAAGCTAGATTCTTGGAAGAGAAGGAAATCACTAACAATAAGTTCGTATCGGACTATATTCACCATGATTTCTCAAAGAAGTACTCAACCCTTATCAATGAGCTTCAGCTTTTAAATAGGTCAGTTTTTGTAGTAGATAAGGACAACAAGATAGTCTACGCTGAATATTTAGATCAAAATACAGATTTACCAGATTATGAAAAAGCAATAGAAGTTGTTAAAAGCTTAGAAAATTAAATTTTGGATAAGAATCTAACCACAAAGATTCTTATCCATTTTTATTTTAAATTAAAGATTCTAAAAGCATAAGTGTCGTAAGGGCTCCTATGCCCTTCTTATTTGTGAGAACTTCTATATCCATATCCTCCAGGCTCTTATAATCGACATCGCCTATAATTTTGCCATCTAGATAGGTCGTACCTACATCTACAACAAGCATCCCTTCTGAAAAATAAGACTTATCATAAAAATTAGCCCTACCTATAGCTGAAATAAATATATCGGCATTTTTTATTAATTCTTTTTGATCTGCCGTATGGCGGGTTATCATAGTAATTGTCGCATATTTCGTTACTAGATTCATGGCTAGAGGCTTACCTATAGTTGTGGTCTTGTTTGAAATTACTATATGCTTACCCTTAAGACTAGAGTATTTCTCTTCTAGAAATCTTACAATTGCCCTTGACGTTTGAGGGAGCCTCTCTGTAGATCCATCCATAGCATGACCTAGGGCTTTGTAGGTGAAGGCATCCAGGTCCTTGATTTCGATATTGTCTTTAAGAAGGGTCAAATCTTTCCCCTCTCCGAAGGGAGCAAGTATTATATAGCCATCTTCCTTATCAAATGAATTGATATAAGCTAGGATTTCTTCCGAGCTTTCTTTAGTAAACTCACAGTCCACATATTCTATATCAAACTGTTCGCATCTTTTAATTATTGCCTTCTTATAATATAGGACTTCACTAGTAGGATTCTTGGATAAGAGTAAAAGTTTATTAGTAAACTTATGTCCCCCTAGTTTTTCAATCAAGGAGTTTTTAATCTCGTCTGTATTTAATATTTTCATATATCCTCCATGCAAAAACCCCAACTAGGCTAAACCTAATCGGGGTTGATTAATTATTACTAATATATTCTTCTAGCTCCAACGAATGCGTTTTGGAAGCTTCCATTGTATACATTGTCATATCTAACGCCTGTTGCAGGTGTTGATGCGTGAACGAAGGTACCGTCAGAATTAACTACAATTCCTACGTGGTCGATTCCGCCTCCACCATAAGAGAAGAACACAAGGTCTCCTGCTTGAAGGTTGGATGAATCTACAGCGTATCCGCTTGAGTATTGGGCTGCTGATTGGTGTGGGATAGATATACCCATTTGGCTATAGACATAAGATGTAAGTCCTGAACAGTCAAAGCCTACTCCTGGGTTAGCTGATCCCCAAACATATGGGCTTCCTACGAATTGTGTTGCAAGATCTGCTGCACTTAGGCCTGACCCACTGTAGGCTGGTGCTGAAGCTTGCTCTACTTCTTGAACCTCTTCTACTTCTTGGACTTGTTCGTTAGCTTCTGCTACTTCTTCTTTCACTTCTTCCTTAGCAACTTCTGTGTCAGATAGGAAGTCTGCTGCTACATAGCCCTTTTGACCATTGTAGTCAATTTCTAGCCAACCGTTACTAGCCTCGCCTTCTAGCCAGTCACCCTTTCTAACAGATCCGATTATATTACCGTCTCCTGCCTTACTTCTAACATTGAGGATTGATGTATTAACCCATCCTGTATAATAGTATGACCCAGCCTCTTGGGCTTGTCTTTCTTCTTCAGCTCTTTTTGCTTCTTCAGCTTTTCTTGCTTCTTCAGCCTTCTTAGCTTCTTCGGCCTCTTTTGCTTCTTGGGCTTTCTTAGCCTCTTCAGCCTCTTTTACCTCTTGAGCTTTTTCTGCCTCTTCAGCCTTTTTAGCTTCTTCTTGCTTTTCAACTTCTTGGGCTTTTTCTTCTTCTTTATTATTTAATTCATTTACTAAATCTACAGGATAAACATCTGAAAGGAATTCATCATTTACATATCCTAATTCAGTCTTTAGGAATCCATCTTCTAGGACTCCTTCTATTTCATCTCCTGCCTTAAGGGAAGATACTATATTATTCTCATTCATATCCTTAGTACTTCTTACGTTAAGGATCTCTGTATTAACGTATTTTACAAGGGTAAGGTCTTTGTCTTCTTCCTTAGCAGCTTCTTCTTTGTCAGCTGTTTCGCTAGCTTCTTCTTTAGCTTCAACTTTTTCTTTTTCAGCTGGAGATTCTTCGCTTGCTTCAACTTCCTTAGTTGCTGTTATTTCAACTAGGGCATCTCTTGCTGCATTTTCTACTAATTTATCTAAGTTAGATTTTTCATCTATTTTTTCTTCTTTGGCAGGTTTGTCTTCTTTAGCAATTTTTGTGTTTTTTACATCTTCAGTATATTCAGATTTCACTAGATCATAATCAGAATAGCTTTCTGTATAATTCGCTTCTGTAATTAGCGAATTTGTATGTTGATCTTGGTCTAAATTGTCAATTGTAGTAGCATATGCACTCGCACCTGCTGTAACTGCAGCTATAACTGATAGCATAGCTCCTATATTCTTTTTATTCATCAAGTCCTCCATATCTATGTAATGAATCTTATTTTGATAATGTTTCTGTTTTGAAATCTGTATATATTTTATATCTTTTTAACAAAAGTGTCAAGAATTTGTTACAAAAAAATTACACTTTTCGGATAGTTTTTTAGATTTATTGACCGAAATCCATAAAATAACCAATAAAACTAAAAAATATTTCCGAAAAATGTAATTTCTCCTAACATTTTCTCCACAATTAGTTACAAAATGTTAATATTATGTAGAGAGCAAATCTATAAGCCGTGTTCTGTCTTGGATAATCATCTGTCTAGGCTTATTGTTGCCAATAAGCTCAAGCGAACAACCATACCGGACCGTGCCGAGCAGGCATCCTACTGTCCCTTCGTTCTTGCACCGGATGGGGTTTACATAGCCTGTCTATCACTAGACAGCTGGTGAGCTCTTACCTCGCCCTTCCAACCTTACCAGAAAATCTGGCGGTATACTTTCTGTTGCACTTGCCTGAGGATCACTCCTACTTGACGTTATCAAGCATCCTCGCTCTGTGGTGCACGGACTTTCCTCGTGAATTAACCCGCGATTACCCGATTTACTCCTTCTTAATTATACTTTTTTTCTTCTAAAAAACAACTAGTAAAACTTCCTAAAGCTGTCATCTTTTGAGAAAGTAATAACTTCTCCATCAAAGATTTCCTCTATATCTTTTTGAAGTTTATAGATTATGTGGTTTTCGCTTGCAAAATGCCCTACATCACAGATTATGATTCCTTCATTAGCAAGATCCATCCCATCATGGTATTTTACATCTCCGGTAATAATCATGTCACAAGATATGTCTAGAGCATCTCTTATAAGATCGCTCCCTGCTCCACCACAGACTCCTATCTTTTTTACTTTCTTCGATAAGTCGCCGTAGACAACAATGCCACTTGCCTTTAATTTATCCTTTATTTCCCTAATAAATTCATCCGAATCTTTTTCTTCTATGAAGCCGTAGCGGCCAAGCCCTAGGTCTTTCCCTTGCTCGAGGACCCTAGTCTTATCTATTCCCAAAATCCTACATAGATTATCATTTACCCCGCCCTTAGCTATATCGAGGTTGGTATGGAAAGCGTAGACTGTTATGTCGTTTTTGATACAAGCCTTAAGTCTTTGGTAAAACTTTTCACTAAAATCGATTGATTTAGCTCCACTAAACAAATATGGATGGTGGGTTATGATTAGATTGCAATCATTGGCTATAGCCTCCTCCATTCCTTCTTCCTCAAGGTCTAGAGAAACTAAGATATTTTTTACTTCATCATTAGGATTACCTATTTGAAGTCCTGAGTTATCCCATTCTTCTTGAAGGGAGAAGGGATATTTTTTCTCTAATTTTTCTATTAATTCTTTAATTTCCATATGTTTTCTATCTCCTCTATAGCTTGTAATTTCTCATCAATTCTTCCTAGACTCTTTTTATCCTTTGATTTGGCAAGAATATCTTCCCTAAACTTTAGGTTTTTTTTACGGTCGATCTTAAGCTTATCTTTAAGGATTTGGCTCTCGTTTTCGATATCATCCCTACCATAGTAAGTTTCTGAAAGATTTAGGGGACTTGCCTTAGCAAATCTCGTCTTTATGATATCGTAGTACTTTTTATTCTCAAAGCTTAGAAAATCATTCATTATCTCGAAGTCATTTTCTACGAGGAATAGTCTAAGCTTTTCTGTGTTGATATTGCTTGCAAGAATCATATAATCGAGATTTTGGGCAAAGTCCATGGATTCTTCTATTATATCTATAATGGTATTGGCCCCCATACCTGCTATTATTGCTACTTGCCCTTCATCCTTATTAATACCCTTAAAGCCATCGGTTACCTTAGTCTTTATAATTTTTTCCGTATCAGAATCCAAGACTCCCCTTAGTTTATCTAGGGACTTTTCTGATATATCTGTCGCCAATATTTCCTTACTGATTCCATTTTTTGCTAAATATAAAGGAACCAATCCATGATCAGTTCCTATATCTATAACTTTTTTATTTTTATCTATTAGACTAATAATATCTAATAATCTTTTTTTATCTTCCATTATAAAAAATCTTTCAATAATTCACTCTTGTTCGGAGATTTAAGTTTCCTTAGGGCCTTAGCCTCTATTTGTCTTATCCTCTCCCTAGTCACGTCAAATTCCTTGCCTACTTCTTCAAGGGTCCTTGGTGTTCCATCGATTAGGCCAAATCTCAATTGAAGGACTCGTTTCTCCCTAGCCCCCAGGCAAGAAAGGACATCATTTAATTGCTCACGGAGCATAGTGTAGTTTGCAGCTTCACCAGGGTCGATTGCGCTATCATCTTCTATGAAATCTCCTAAGTGGGAGTCGTCCTCTTCTCCTATTGGAGTTTCCAAGGAAACTGGCTCTTGGGATATTTTTCTTATCTCTTGAACCTTCTCTACCTCTAGCCCCATTTGCTCGGCAATCTCTTCATTGGAAGGATCCCTACCCAAATCTTGGACTAGTTGCCTTTGAATCCTTACGAGCTTATTTATAGTTTCAACCATGTGGACAGGAATTCTTATGGTCCTTGCCTGATCTGCTATGGCACGAGTGATAGCCTGTCTTATCCACCAGGTCGCATAGGTTGAGAATTTGAATCCCCTGTTGTAGTCATATTTGTCTACTGCCTTCATAAGTCCCATGTTTCCTTCTTGGATAAGGTCTAGAAAGCTCATTCCACGACCGACATATTTCTTGGCAATAGATACCACCAGTCTTAGGTTGGTTTCTGCAAGTTTCTTCTTAGCTCTTTTTGAATTAAGAACAGCTCTTCTTAAATCTACGATATCTTCATCGCTTAGATCTTCATCATTTATCACCTTGTAGGCAAGATCTCTTAGGGCGATAGTTTCTTCTATCTCCATTAGCTCATCCTTACTTAAGGCTATGTTTTCAGAAATCTTCTTAGCCCTCTGGCTAGTAATTATGAAATCTTCTAGGATCATACTATCGTTGGTCTTTATATGTTCCTTATTGGCAGCCTTGGATAGTATATCATTAAATGATAAATAAATAAGATTTACTATCTCGTCAGATTCTGTAATATTTAACATATGGTCAAAGGAATCGAAGAGATCGCATAGGGAATTAGCCTCACTTCTATCTAGGACATTATCGCTTACAGCATTTTCTGCTATATTACAGATTAATACTCTTGCCTTTAGCTCTTCTAGAGCTTCCTTATCCATTTCCTTATCCATGATTTCTCTAAAAAGCTCGCCCATACTGATAAGTCCTCTTATCTCCTCGTAGCTTTTCTGATCAAGACAGCCATTTTCTAGGATTTTATCGTTGGAGATTTTAAGTATCTTGGCAAGATCTCCAAAGAAGATGTCATTGGCAAGTTTGGTCTTGTTTTGCTTGTTAAACTTGACTCCTTCAAGTTTCTTTCTTGCAATCTCTCCCATCTCCATCCTACGAGCAAGTATTATCTCTTCTGTTGCTGTAAGAAGGTCTACCTTGCCTATTTCCTTAAGATACATCTTCACAGGGTCGTCAACCTTGACTCCAGCCATAATATCTACAGATTTCTTGATATCTTCTTCTATTTTCTTCTCGTCGATATCGTCATCGTCTTCATCATCGATTTCATCATCCAAATCATCCGTTTCTTCATCCTCTTCAAGGACTGTTTCAGATTTTTCGACGATTTCTATACCTAAGCTTATAATCTGCTTCATAACAAACTTTTTGCTCTCATCTTCCATTTCCTTGAAGTTTTCGAATGTATTTATTTGAGAATAGGTAATCAATCCATCTTGAGACTCGCTCATAGACTGCAATTCTTCTATTATTTCTTTTAGAACATCATCATCGAGCAATTTGTTGTCATCGCTTGTCATCATTACTCCCCTTACTTCTAAAGACTATCTCTTCTTTAATCTCTTGAGTTCTTTCTTTCTATTGTAGAGAATTATCTTTCTCTTTAGTTCCTCTGCAAGTATGGGATTGGTATTATCTCTAATATAATCCAAAATATACTTGTAGTCCTCATCTGAAAGATCGAACTTACTAACATCCTTTTCTTTTAAAAAAGTCTTAACATTGTTTATCTTCTCGTTTTCTATAGCCCTATCGAAAAAGTCTCTGTCTTTCTCGTAGTCAGACCTCTGATTGAAAAACAATCTTAAAACTTCTAATTCATTTATTCTAAAGTCCTTATTGGTACTTTCTACTATAATTTTTTCTTTCTTATTAAACTTACTCTTATTCCTATCTTTTAAGTCAGTATCTTTATTATACCTTGAAACAGCTTGTTTTAAAGTAGTCTTGTCTATGTCAAATAGCTTGCTTACATTGTTTATAAAGATTTCTTGAGTTAATTCCTGTTTAATAGAGGCAAGAAAAGCCACAAACAAATTTAGCTTGTCGAATCTTTCTGAAGGCTTGGCCGAACTATATTCGTCTAGAATTTTGTTGTATTTATAATTGTAAGAATCTTGGGCATCAGCTATTTTTTCCTCAAAGGCATCCTTGCCCTTGGCCTTAATGAAATCGTCCGGGTCATTTCCATCATCTAAGACAATTACGCTAGGATTTACTCCTATCTCATAAAAAATCTCTATAGCCTTCTCCGTTGCCTTAACTCCAGCGCTATCCTGGTCATAGCAAATGTAAATATCATCCGAATATCTTTTCATAAGTTTGGCCTGATCTATAGTTAAGGCTGTTCCTAGAGATGCTACAGCTATATCTAGGCCGTGATTGTTAAGAGCTATTACATCCATATAGCCTTCTACAAGTATAAGCTCTTTTCTCTTCTGCCTCTTGTAGATATTTAGACCGTAGAGATTGTATCTTTTCTTGAAGATGCTAGATTCTGGTGAATTAAGATACTTTGGCATCTGGCCTGAGACGGCACGTCCCCCAAAGCCTATGACCTTTCCGAAATGATTTATTATAGGAAAGATAATCCTATCCCTATACTTATCATAATAGTTGCCCTTAGAGGATTTCTTGATAAGACCAAGATCGTCCAGGTCCTTTTCGTTATAATTTTTCTTTCTTATATAGGAATACAAATCATCCCAAGAATCTCTTGCGTAGCCTAGCATAAAGGTATTTACAATCTTACTAGATAGGCCACGACTCTTAAGATAGGATTGGGCCTTCCTGTCGGTTAGGAGATTCTTATAGAAAAACATCATAATATCTTTATTGATATCGAAAAGTTCCTTGTTTTTCTTATTTACTCCAGGATTTTCGGTGTAATCTATGCTAATACCTGCCTTGTCCGCAAGAAATTTGAGGCTTTCTGGGTAGGAAAGTCCTTCTTTTTGCATTATAAAAGAAACAACATCTCCCCCTGCTCCACAGCCGAAGCAGTGAAAAAGTTGTTTCTTCTCATCTACTGTGAAAGATGGTGTCTTCTCATTATGGAAGGGGCACAGACCCTTGAAGGATGAGCCCGCTCTTTTAAGATCAACATACTCACCTATAATATCAACTATATTTGAGCTTTGTAGTATTTGATTTATCTTACTATCAGAAATTAAACTCATATTATCACCTAAAGAGACTATACTTATCTTGTATGATTTTTCAATTTCACAAAATTCAGAAAAATGCAAATAAAATTTTATCCGTCTTATTTGTCTTTAAAATTATTGGCTTAAGATTTGTCATAGGACCTACCTTTATGATAAGATATAGAAAAGATCGGCTACTAATTCAGATGTAATTAAGAACCAATGACAGGGGAAATTATGGAAAATATAAACGAAAATATACTTGAGTCTAGTATCTTTAAGGATGATATAGAAATAAAAATTTTGAATGCGAATGAGAGTTTCTTAACTAATGAAAATAGCTCGAGAATTCAGTTTCATCCCTTCATATATTTTTACTTCATAGTTGAAGGAAGCGGAACTTTCTTTATAGAGAATGATTCAATAAAAATCAAAAAAAATGATTTGGTTATAATAAATTCAAATATCGGTCACAATCTTTATGTGGATGAAGATGAGTATGCTGTCAAAACTCTAGGATTCGGTCTTGAAAGTATTGGTCTAACTTCCCACCTAGAGGAGGTCCAATCCGAAGAAGAATTAGAGCTTGATAACTTCTTTCACATAACTTGGGAGAATAAGGAAGCTAAGATTAATGAAATCTTTAGTAAAATAGTCGATGAATTTCACTCAGAAAATTTGTATGCAAAGACCTTGGCAGACGCCCTGGCCTCTTATTTTCTTATTAACTTCCTAAGACATTTTAGGAATGAAATAGAAGTTGTCCCTGACATTAATATAAATAGGAGAATCGACTACATAAAAAGCTACATCGACAACAATTACTCCCTCGACCTAAGTCTAGAAGGTCTTTCTAATATGGCCTACATGAACAAGTTTCACTTAATCGCTGAGTTCAAGCAGTCCTATAGGGTAACTCCTATTGAGTATCTAATACTTAAAAGAATCGAGGTCTCGAAGGGACTTTTGATCTCTACAAACCATTCCATGGAAACAATAGCAGATACAGTAGGCTTTAACTCCCAATCTTATTTCAACCAAGTCTTTAGAAAAAAGGTTGGCATAACTCCTTCACAATTTAGAAAAAAACATAGACTATAAAACCCAAATCCATCTTTAGGATTTGGGTCTTTTCTAATTTTTTTCTCTAATTTTCTTCAATTCTTATTCTTGTAATTACACCATCATCTACTGACAAGATCCTATAAACATATGGTCCGTATACAATAGTAGTATTTTCATGAACTTCCTTAATCTTTTCCTTATCTGCAAGCTCATAGATAAGACCACCCAAAGTATGGGTCATGGTCGGAAGATTAAGCTTGTATTCCTTGTTTAGTTTCTCAATCGACATAGATGCATCAAAGGTATTATCAAGCTTTGCAATAAGAGTCTTATCTGATAGGATAAATTTCATTACCGCAAAAATAATCGCTACAGAAACTGTCCCTATCAAAATATCTGTAAGTCCTTGAGAATAAACTAGCATTTTCCTTGCTATCACGAATAGGATAAGTGTTAGGATAGATTCGTGGCTTCTAGTAATAATCATAGCTATTAGCTCGATTCCTACTATCAAAAGCAAGGCATGCTTTAAGAATTCATTCATTAGTAAATAGGAATTTTGGAGATGCTCTACCCTTAATATTTCAATTATATATCCGATTAGTTTCGGTATACCTGAGCAGACCCCCAAAATTACGATCAAACATATTACTATTTCAATAGCAGTTGCCGACTTATCTATTAATTCATTCGCCTTTGTATGTTTCATTAGTATTCCACACCTTGAGTATATTCACTGCTCGCATTCCAAATCAGAAACTCCTCTTGACCAGAATCATATATGGCCTTTATTTGAGCTTCAACCGCATCCTTATCATATTCCATCCAGTTGCCCTCACCTATCCAACTTGCAGTAAAGTCTTGGATCCAAGGTCTTGATAGAGGTGGATGGTCAAGTTTTGATAAGTATTCTTGCTCCGCTTTCAAGTATCTTTTTACTAACTCATAGGGTTCTAGGTCAGGCTTTTCAATATCAAAAGAGTTAAGCCCCCAGTGGGAAGGATAAATCATAGAAGAGATTACATCAGTTTGATTGCTCATTTCACCAAAGTCTTGTCCTATACCATCTGCTCTTTCAACCTGAAGGGCATATCCAAATACGTCTATAGAAATAGGAACTTTTTTATCTTGGAGTTCTTCTCTAGCTCTTTGAACAAAGCCTGTGATTGCTGCAACCCTCTTATCTCCTTCTTCCATATTCTTATCTTCAAATTCACCCCTAGGATAGTCTAGAGTATCGCCAAAGGTCTCAAAGCCTTCAGCAAATCTTACATAGTCAAACTGAATCTCATCAAAGCCAGCTTCGGCGGCAAGTTTGGCTATCTTTATGTCATAGTCTTGGACTTCTCTTAGGAAAGGATTCATAAAGGCTTCCCCATGACCATTCTTCCACAAGGAACCATCATCAAGGGTAAAGCCCCAGTCAGGATGTTTTTCTGTAATTATAGAATCCTTGAAGGTAGTTACCCTACCAATAACATAAATCCCCTTATCGTGCATTTCTTTGATAAAGTCTTTAGGATTAATAATATCAATACTCGCATATTCAATATCAGGATCATCAGTATCGAAATCCATTGTGACATTGCCCCAGTCGTCTTTGATATCGACTACGATTGAGTTAAGCCTAGTATTTTCTAACATATCCATTATTTTTTCGTAAACTTCGGGATTGTTTATGGAATATGTATTGAAGTACAAACCCTTAACCCCATCTTTAGGATAGTATTTGCTCTTCTTATCCTTAAGAGAGTGAAGTCTTGAAGTGTCGTAGTCCATATTGTAGTCATCAGGAGTAACACCTACCTCGTAAGGTACACCAATTTCCTTCTCAACAGCTTCATTGACCAAGCCCTTGTTGTTGGCTTTATCGTCTTTTTCCTTAGAATTATCTCCCTTTACAATGCTCTCTTCGCTCTTTTTATCTTCACTAGGCTCTGTACTTTTGCTCGACTCTTTTGAGCAAGCCGTGAAAATAAGGACAAGAGTCATCAAAAAAGAAATAATTAACTTTTTATTCTTCATTTAAGCTCCTTAAAGAATAAGAGCGAACCCAACGGTCCGCCCCTATGAACTTTTACTTTTTAGTTTTGTCTTAAACAAAATGCTTACGCACTTTACACCCTAACATGATATCCTCTCAAAGGCCACATCGTGACCTTCACGAAAAGCGCAACTAACGTTGCTCTCCGCGCTCTCGCGCTACTTTTCGGCATAAACTAGCAAATTCAATGCTTGTTTATGTGCTTAGTTTTCGGACTCAGAACTAGCCCGTCCAGCTCATTGAGGACTTCGTCTCGAAAATGAAAAATTATTCGCATTTTCTACCCTATTAGGATATCCTCTCAAAGATTCTAACGAATCTTTTCGCTTAGTTCTCTGGGTTCAGCATTAGCCCGTCCGGCTCGTTGAGGACTTCACCTCAGAGATGACGGATTAAAATCCGCCACCCAATCAGGATGGGACTACTTAATTACCTTTGT
>NZ_JALEIL010000115.1 GCF_022770135.1 Anaerococcus sp.
CCTGTTGGAGTCGACGATTGCGGATATCATATTTTGTGGGACCTTGTCGAAGTTTGCTAGAAGCTGTTTGGTATCTTTTGGCAGGCAGTATCCACCATAACCGAAAGAAGGGTTGTTGTAGTGGGTGCCGATTCTTGGATCGAGGCATACTCCGTTGATGATCTCTTCTGTATTTAGCCCCTTGCTTTCTGCGTAGGTATCAAGTTCGTTGAAGTAGGATACACGAAGGGCGAGATAGGTGTTTGCGAAAAGCTTGACTGCTTCTGCTTCTGTAAAGCCCATAAAGAGGGTAGGGATGTCCTTTTTGATGGCGCCTTCTTTAAGGAGATTTGCAAATATTTCTGCCTTGTCTCTACTTTGGTCATCACAGGATACGATGATTCTTGAAGGGTAGAGATTGTCATAGAGGGCCTTTGATTCACGGAGGAACTCAGGGCTAAAGATAATGTTATTACTCTTATATCTTTCTCTGATTTCTCTAGTGTAACCAACAGGGATAGTTGATTTGATAATCATAGTAGCTTCTGGGTTGACCTTAAGGACAAGCTCGATCACATCCTCTACGGCAGAGCAATCGAAGAAGTTCTTCTTGCTATCGTAGTTTGTAGGAGCTGCGATTACTACAAAGTCAGCATCCTTGTAGGCGGATTCTCCGTCTAGGGTTGCCCTTAAGTTTAGGTCTTTTTCTCTTAAGTATTTTTCTATATAATCATCCTGGATAGGGGAGATTTTATTATTAATCTTCTCAACTTTTTCTTCTACTATATCAACAGCAGTAACTTCGTTGTGTTGAGATAGGAGGGTTGCAATGGACATGCCTACATATCCAGTTCCCGCAACAGCGATTTTGTATTTCTTGTCTGATTTTATCTCTTTTCCGTAAGTTTCTTCCTCAAACATATCGACTACTTCAAAGTCCAAGACTTCTCCGATGGATTGTAGTTGGTCGATGGAAGGAGTGTAGTCACATGATTCCAAACGACTAATCATAGCCCTATTGATACCAGTAGTATCAGCAAGGCTAGCCTGAGTAAGACCTTTTTCTTTTCTCTTGTTAATGACAGTATCTGCCAATTTCTCTATAGATAATTTTTTCATTTTGTCTCCTAACTTTTCTGATGGATATATGATATCAGTGATGGGGTGTTTTGTCAATATAGATAACAATATTAGGAGTGTGGTTAGAGAATATGATGATAGATGATGTTTTAAATAACATGAAAATTTATTAGATCTTATTTTTTTGAGTTAATTGTGGTTTCTATTTAATTGTGAGCTTTAAAATAATTATAATTTTACTATTTCTTATGAGGCTTCTCCGCGTTGGTCGAAGCAAGGGAAGGGGAGAGAAAACTTCGTTTTCTTTCAATCCCTTATATCGAGCGAAGTCGAGATATCTCTTACAAATACTGTATTGTTATCATATTGTTTGAGACCTATCCAGTCCTCCACTAGCCTGACGGGCTTTTTTCGAGATGGCGTTAATAATAGTTTTGATTTAATTGTAGGTTTTAAAATAATTATAATTTTACTATCACTCGTTAGACCTCTCCGCTTCGGTCGAGGTAAGGGGAGTGGTAGGAAAGCGTGCTTTCCCTCATTCTTTACTTCACCACCTCTAATGGAATTGTCACAGTGGGTGTAGCGAACTGATGAAATTCCTTAATCGAGGCTTTGTGAGACGAGACGTAGCTGAGTCCGCAAACTACCGTCGAACTTTATGTGAGAGGTCTACAGAACTTTGGGGCATCTTTGTTTGGAGATTTTGTTAGTTATAGATTTACGTAGATGACTTAATCTATAATATCTATATGTCATCATAGACTGTAGATCTCTCGTCGCTCCGCTCTGTCGAGATGGCGATAATGGTATAAATTACTATAATTCTTGGTCTTAATAGAATTACACTTTTACTATTACGCGTGAGGCTTCTCCAGTCCTCCCCGAGCCGGACGGGCTTGATTTCGAAGCAAGGGAAGAAGAGAGAAAACTTCGTTTTCTTACCCCTTATGTCGAGTGTAAGTCGAGACATCTCTTATCAAATACTGTATTTTTTATTAAAAAATCTCCTTACTTCGCCACCTCCAATGGAATTGTCACAGTGAGTAAACGAACTGATGAAATTCCTTAATCGAGGCTTTGCGAGGCGAAGTCCTCCTAGAGCTGGACAGGCTTATTACTAAGCCCGCAAACTACCGTCGACAGAGCTTCCACGGGGAAGCGACGAGAGGTCTACAGAACCTTGGGACATTTTTATACGGTGTTTTTTCTATTTAGGTATTCTCCTAAATAACTAAATCTTTATTATCTACATGTTATCGTAGACTGTAGATCTCTCAGTCGTTCCTCTTTTGAGATGGGGAATTTTTATTTGAATTTATTCTCAAAGTATACACGATGATTTTAAGATACAGTTTATTAAATGAGATTTCTCCACAAGGTCGAAATAAGGGAAGGGGTAGGAAAGCGAGCTTTCCAACATTCCCTAGTCTTGGAGTAGTCGAGAGATCTCATCTTACAATTTTCTTATTTCCCCACATGAAAAGCCCGGTCTTTGCCGGGCCTTATAGGAGATATAAAATTTTGTTTAGTATATTGCGTTAACTTCTGCGGAAAATCCTGATACATTTGATATTTGTGGGTAGGAGATTGTTATTATTGCTCCTGTTGCTGGGAGCTTGTCTAGGTTCGTTAGGACCTCTACCTGGTATTTGTCTTGGCTTAGCCAGTAGTATTCTGCTTCTAGGGCCTTGTTTTCGTAGAGTTTGAGACCTGAGTCGGTGTTTAGGGTTTCGTGGCCTATGGCTGTGACGTCTCTTTCTTCGTGGAGGAACTTCAAGGCTTCTAGGGACCAGCCTGGAGTATGCTCGATTCCCTTTTCGTCCTTGTTAATGAAGGCATCCTCATCGCCAAACTTCTTGGACCAGTCAGTTCTTAGGGCTAGGAAAGACTTAGGCTCAATTTTTCCATTTTCTTCTTCGAATGCTAGGATGTCTTCTTTTGTGATCTCATAGTCAGGATTATCTCCTACTTTCTTAGAGATATCTATTACATAGAGGGGAAGGCATCTTTCGGCAAAGGGGATTTGGAGGAGGGTTCTGGTATTTTTGGCGAAGTGGTTTGGGGCGTCGATGTGGGTTCCGTATTGGCTTCCGATTGTAATTTCGTTACCCCAAAATCCGTCTTCATCTATTGTCGCTATGTCTTTTGTCCTTAGTGGGTTAAAGGCTTCGAAGTGGGGGATGTCGCTTGTTACTACATGACTTAGGCTTATCCACTCCTTATCTTTAAGCTCCCTTAATAGTGTGGAAAGATCTGCCATTATTCACCCCAGAACTCTTCTGCAATCCTGTGGCCTTGGTCTATTTTGGCCCATTGTTCTTCTTCTGTAAGTTCATTTCCACAGTCACATGAAGCGAAACCACATTGGTGGGATAGGTAGAGTCTATCTTTGTCGATGATTTTGCTTGCCTCTTCAAGGAGGTCGAAGGCTCTTTTTTCATCATCGAGGGTGTTGGTCTTGCTTGATAGGAATCCTAGGACGATTTCTACGTCGTCTCTGTTGTTGAAGGCGTTTAGGGCCTTTACTGATCCTGCTCTTTCGTCATCCCATTCTAGGTAGAATCTATCGTATTTTAGATTTTTGAAAAATAGGTCGGCGATTGATTCGTAGCTTCCATCAGAGAAGTTTCTGGATGAGTAATTTCCCCTGCAGTTGTGGGTGTAGACTGTGAGGCCAAGCTCGTGACCGTAATCGATTAGTTCGTTGTTGATGTCGATGTATTTTTGGGCAAGGGCTAGGTCCTTATCAAGGTCAGTTTGGTTGTTATCGTATTGGTTTTCCTTGTTTTCCTTAGCGAATTGTTCCCAAAGACAGTCATCAAATTGGATAATCTCTCCACCGACTTTTTTGAAGTCGTCTAGGAAGTCCTTGTAAGCTTGTTTAAGGTCAGCTTCAAAACTATCATTGTCTTCGTATGGTGAATCAGCTATAACATTTGAATTGACAAAGTCACCATAGATATGAGATGGGGAAGGGATGCATTGTTTAACCTCAGCTCTTCCATCGACAAGGTCCTTTAGTCTTTTGAAATGTTCGATAAAGACGTGGTTTTTTCCAGAAATCTTGCCGGTGATTTTAATCCCGATATCTTTTCTAGTCTCAAATTTCTCATCAGAATCTTTTTCTCTGAAGAAGTAGCCGGTTTTGTTGATAAATCTCTCACACCCATCTAGACCCCAACCGAAGTCAAGGTGCCAGAGTGATTTG
>NZ_JALEIL010000144.1 GCF_022770135.1 Anaerococcus sp.
GAAATTTTAAAAGTAGAAAACTTAAGAAAAGAATATGGAGAGGGAAACTCCAAGGTAATAGCTCTTGATGGAGTTGACCTATCGATAGAAAGAGGAGAATTTGTCGCCATTGTTGGACCAAGTGGTTCTGGCAAATCAACGATTTTACATATCATTGGAGGAGTGGATAGTCCAGATGATGGTAAAGTTTATATAGATGGTAACGACATATCAAAGTATTCTTCAAAGGAGCTAGCGTACTTTAGAAGAAGAAAAGTCGGACTAATTTATCAATTTTATAATTTGATTCCCAACTTAACAGTTCGTCATAACATAGAACTTCCATTAAAACTTGATAAAAGGGAAATCAATCAAGATGAATTTTCAGATATAGTAAAAAAACTTGGTATAGAAAGTAAACTTGACTCTTTTCCAAGTGAGCTTTCAGGAGGTCAGCAGCAGAGAGTTGCCATAGCGAGAAGTCTTATCTACAATCCATCTATCATATTGGCAGATGAACCGACTGGAAACTTGGATAGAAAAAATTCTAAGGAAATAATTGAAATTTTTAAATATTTTAACAAAACTTTAAAACAGACGATTATCCTAATTACCCATGACGAAGAAATAGCCTTACAAACAAATCGTATTATTACAATAGTCGATGGAAAAATTGTAGGAGATGAAAAAAATGAATAAGAAGAATTTTCCCATTTTTATTTCATTATTTATTGTAAGTCTGTTTTTCACTGTAATTTTTTATTATGGATACAGAAGTTTGAGGGCTAACTATGGTTATTACATGTCTTCAAGCTTTTATCATGGGGAGATTAAAGAAGAACTTTCAAATGAAGATGTCGAAAAGTTAAAGTCCATTGAAGATATAGATTTGGTTGGGAAAATGTCTCTTAATCCTGACAACGGAAAAATTGCTGACGATTTAGTAGTTATCAACTACCAAGACGAAGCAATCAATAAGATGAGAGAGTATTCAAGACTTATTAAGGGCAGATTTGCTGAAAAGGAAGACGAAATTGTACTATCTAAAAGCCTTATAGAGAAAAACAAACTTAAAATAGGCGACAAGCTAGAACTTGATTTGGGCAAAAGGTTTTTAGACGGTGAAGAGATAGGTGCCACAAGTGCAAATACTGGTAGAGAAAAATTTGAGAGCCAAGGTTCTAAAAGTTTTACTTTAGTCGGTGTTTACGGAGATGTCTACAATAAGTACAGTAAACTAAGTTTTGCCTTAGGGCTACAAGATAAAATGACCACCTTCAGAACCTTTGTAAAATTTCATTCATTTGAAGAAGCTTACAAAAATAGAGATAAAATACAAGCAGAAATCAATCAGACTTTGGGCAAAAAAGTTACTTTAGAATTTTCTGAAAGTCTTATAAACTATTACGGAGTAGAAAATGAACCCTTACAAAATATAATGAGCCAGGCTGTTCTTGTTCTATCAGTTCTTGGATGTATAGCTATCTTTGTGTTTTTTATAAAAAATATCTTTTGGGTTTGGGGGCTAAGGAAAATTCGAGAGCTTTCCATTTATAAGTCTATAGGATCTACCAATGGACAAATCTATCTGTTACTTCTAAAGGAAGGACTTATTATAACTGCAATTCCAATACTTTTAGGACACATTGCAGGATTTTTATTTATATATTGTTTGTATAAAAACATAACAATAGGTGAAGGAGTAAGTGCCTTTGAAGTTATAAAATTTAATCCCTTATTAAGTTTAGCAATAATTTTGGTTTCTTTTATTATTGTGGCACTAGCCATTAAATCCCCTGCGAAAAAGATTTCTAAAATAAACATTATAGACGGTATAAGAGGGAATATAGATTTTTCAAAATCAAAGAAGAAAAGAGCCAAAGATTTTTGGAAGGAATTAAAACTCAATAACTTAGCTTCAATAAAATCACAGAGATATATTTCTGCAATAGGGATAATTATAATTTCGGTATTTATAATCATCATAGGCATCTCAACATACTACAGAGATTTTTCGCATTACGATGATGGCTATAATTTTTCCGTGGATTATTTTAGTAAAGGAAATCAAGTCCCAAAAATATTAGAAGAAATTGTCGATAAAATTCCTAACGACAAGTCTTATATTTCAAAATATAAATATGTTCAAGTAGAAAATACTAACGAATTCTCAAAGGAAGCAAAGGCGGCTGGATTAGATGACGAAGCGAAAAAGAATATAGAAAAATATAAGGCAAAGGGTATGGATGGATTTATCATAGCCTTGGAAGAAAAAGACTTAAAAGAACTTGGAGGAAAGAAGGGTGAATTTGTCCTCTACAATACAATTCAAGAAGATTCTTCTATTCCAATAGCTAAGGCAAAGAGAATTCTATATTTTGAAAATCCACAGACTTTGGATATTAACTTTGAAAATGATTATAATAAGACTATTAAAATTTCAAAGACTATAACAGATTTGGGAAAATATAAGTCGAGAACAATGCCATTTGATGTAAAAGTTTATACAGATTTTGACACTTATTTTAAACTTATGGAAGAATCAGGTGATGAGAAATATACAGGATATGCCTATACTTTGAATATGAAGGTAAAAGATTCTGACAGCAAAGATGTAAAAGAATATGTAGAGGCCATGATTAGAGAACAAATTTCACCTGAAGATAGATTTAATATCACAATAGGTGAAGAAATCGCAAAAAATGAATATAAGGACGTGAAAAGTTTCATAAAATTTGCAATAGGTATTGCTTCAATCATCTTTGTATTAAATATCACCAATGGTTACTCGTCCATTAATTTAAGCCTAATGAGCAGAAAAAAAGAAATTGGTAGTCTTTACTCTTGTGGAATGGATGTAGATGAGTTAAAGAACATCTATCAAAAGGAATTTATTGGGGAGCAGGTAAAATCCTTTATAATTTCTATTATGGTGAGCTTGGTTGTAATGTTTGTAATATCATTAATCGCTCCTGATTTAAGAATGAGTACTTTAATAAAATATTATGACTACAAAAGCTTCCTAGGATTCTCACTAGTCGTCTATGGTATTAACCTAATCATCTATCATTTATCTTTAAAGAGAATATTAGATAGACCTACTATAGATTTAATTCGAACAATATAATTTCAAAGTAAGAGAAGTATATGAAGAAAAAAGTAAAAAATTATTTGTAGTTGAAATCGCAATTTTTGCTCTTTCTTACCTACTTCCAGTTGATATGTTTGAAAGCTATACCAGTATAAGACTAACTGGACTCACATAAATGTTTGTCTGCCCAATTATTGGACTAATAGCTTTAATATTCTGGCTAAAGGAAAGGGACAGATTATTATAGTGTTGAATATTCTGTTAATCTTTTTACTTCCTATAGCAATGCTTGTAGGTCATCTAATATAAGTAATGCGATTAGACCAAAAAGATAATAATTTAAACAGCTCATTGCGGGGCTGTTTTTCTTTGGTACTTAATATACAATTATTTACAAGTTATTAACTGATTTATATATTTAATTTTAGGTATTATGCAAATTTTTGGTATATTCAGTAAGACTTGTTTAAATTGTATTTCTTCATTTGTTCATGGGAGTAATTATAATATAATGGTTATGAGTAGTTATGAGGTCTATAAATAAGTCAGAATAGAGATATAAGGTGATAAAATGAAGAAACCAAGATCATTAATATATTTATTGATTATAATAGTAACCTTTTTGTATACGGATTTTATAGTTAAAAAAGATAATTCAACTGATATTGATTCTCTAAGATTAAAAAATATTCAAGAAGTTGATTTTGATTTGGGTAGCAAAGATTATATTGAGGATTTCAATTTTGTATATGAGACATTAAAAACTCATTATCCTTTTTTCGAGATTAATAAAAGGAAAAATGGAGTAGATTGGATTTCGAACAAAAAATCTTATGAAAAGTATATATCTAAATCTAAAAACGATAAAGATTTTTTTAATAGAATGAATGATATTTTATCTGATTTAAATAATGCACATACAAATTTAGTTCCAGAAACTAATGGAATCTTCATGTACATAAGCTATAAAACTATGCCACAGAATAATTGGAGATATGATATTTCTAAGATTTATGAAAAAGATAGGGTTAGAAGTAGATATAATATAAGTAACTCTACTGTAAATGAATTTATAAACTGTTATATCAATAACGATAATGGAAATCTAGATAACTCAGATTATCAAAATTTAACCACTGATATTTTAATAAGAGATAAGCTAGCCTATATAAAAATTAATTCGATGTTGGGAGAAAAAATCATAAGAGATGATAGAGAAATTTTATCAGATTTCTTAGGTATAGTAAAATCATATTCGTATCTAATTATTGATATTCGAGGAAATGGTGGTGGAGATACTAGATATTGGCAAGATTTTTTATTGCCTCAAATCATTGATGAAGAATATGAAACTACGGTATATAGTTTTATGAAGAATGGTAAACTTAATAGAAAAATAATCAAGCAAAAAGGTGTTAAAAAGAATGTAAATGAAATTTTAACTAATAGAGTGTTTAATGATGATGTAAGTTCAATAATTAAGGATTTTGAATATTATAGCAAGTCTAAAATTAAAATAAGTCCTTCTAAAGACTCTATCAGATATAAGGGAAATATTTATCTTCTGGTAGATGAAGGAGTTTATTCTTCGTCCGAAACTCTAGCATCATTTTGCAAGGAAACAAAATTAGCAAAGCTCGTCGGTACAAAAACAGGTGGAGAAGGAATAGGATTTGATCCTATGCAAATAGACCTTCCCAATACAGGATATGTTCTAAGATTTGCTAATGATTTGGGTGTTACAGAGTCAGGTTCAATAAATGAAATGGATCAAACAACTCCTGATATAATAGTAGATATCAATTATACTTACACAACAAAAGATCTAATAGATCAAGATATAATCAAAGCAGTAATTGAAGATGCAAATATTTATTAAATGGATACATTTTATAGTAATAATTACTTAAGTCGTAATGGTAAGCTATATCAATTATAAGAAATTATATTTGCTTCTATAGTACTATTTAAATTGTACTAGCCTAATATCTGATGTTTTTTGATATAGCTTAGATGCTTAATCTAATACTCTTCGTTATATGAGGGCTGTTTTATAATATAAGTATGCTGTGAATTATAATATTTTCAAATATCATATTTAGTTAATTAAGCTTGTTATATCTCCCTAATTTCGCTTTTATACAATTGTTAATACTTACTATTTTATATTATAGCGAATTATATAAAAACATTTGACAATATAAAAATGTATGATATAATCTTATCAAAATATTGAATAACATATAATATTTAATATTCGAATAATCGAAGGTGATCCTATATATTATTTGATATATAGTGTACCCGCATAAGCGGGTGTGATAAGAAACAAAGTTCATGAGTTTAAGATGAACTATTTGATTAATATTATTCTTTTATAATTAAATGATATTAAAAAATACAGATTATTGAATTTAGATTGAAGGAGCAGTCATGATTAGGAATAACCTATATTATGAAGATTATATTAATAATTTTTTAAATTCAGATAATGATTATATTTTAGGAAAAATCAGCAGTAATAATTCATCAGCAGAAACTAGGATTCAGCAAATGAATACTTGGGTCGAAGAAATTAAGATACTCAAAAGAGAACTAAATGGCCTTGATGGAAGAGTGATATTTGAATATACCATTCCTAGAATGGGAAAAAGAGTTGATAATATAATTCTACACAAAAATATTGTGTTCGTGCTTGAATTTAAGTGCGGTAGTGAAAAGTATAATAGTGCGGATTACGATCAAGTATATGATTACGCATTAGATTTAAAAAACTTTCATAAAGCAAGTTTCAACAAACTAATAGTTCCTATTTTAATTGCAACAGATGCTAATTATATAAAAAACGATTTCACAGTTAAAGATGATGTGATGGTACCTTTAAAATGTAATAGATTTGGAATTAGGGATTTAATTTTGGATGTTTCAAACAAATTTAATCTACCAACTTTTTCTTATGATGATTGGATTCATAGTGAGTACTTACCAACCCCAACAATTGTTGAGGCAGCACAAGCATTGTATACAGGTCATAATGTGGATGACATTACAAGAAATGATGCAGGTATTAAAAATATTACAATAACAACAGATTCGATAAACAAAATAATTAAACACAGTAAAAGGTATAATCGCAAATCCATATGTTTTGTAACAGGAGTTCCAGGAGCTGGTAAGACACTTGTGGGTCTTAATCTTGGGATTCAAAAAGCTGATGCAAAAAAAGGCGAACATGCTGTATTTCTATCGGGAAATTTTCCATTAGTTGAAGTTCTACAAGAAGCACTGGTTAGAGACAGAATTAAAACTATGAAAAAGTTAGGTTTAAGTGTAAGAAAATCTGATGAGAGACGAAAAACTAACTCCTTTATACAGATAATACACAAGTATAGAGACTCATTTATTAATAATGATGATGTTCCTCCAGAACATATAGTTATTTTTGATGAAGCTCAAAGATCTTGGAATCATAATAAAATAGCTAAATTTATGAAAACAAAGAAGGGCATAGCTGATTTTTCTTATAGTGAACCAGAATTTTTAATTAGTACGATGGATCGTCATAAAGACTGGGCTGTAGTCGTTTGTTTAATAGGCGGCGGACAGGAAATAAATGATGGAGAAGGTGGCCTTCCTGAGCGGTTTGATGCATTAAGGCTAAAATTTAGAGATTGGAGCGTTTATGTTTCTAGTAATTTAAAAGATGAATATTTGATAAATAATGAATGGAAGTATATGACAAAGGGATTAAATGTTAATGAAATAGATGATTTGCATCTTTCTGTTTCTCTAAGATCGTTTAGAAGCCCTGATCTGACTGAATTCATTAAATCCATATTAGATATTGATATTGAGAAGTCTAAATATTTATATAATAAAATAAAAGAAAAATATCCTATAAAGATCACAAGAGATCTTGAAATAGCTAAAGAATGGGTCAAAAATAAGTCTTTGGGATCTCAAAAATATGGTCTGTTAGCTGCTAGTGGTGCTTTAAGATTAAAGCCTGAGGGAGTGTTTGTAAAAAATGACATTAATGTTTGCAATTGGTTTTTGAATGATAAAGAAGACGTAAGATCATGTTATGCCCTTGAAGATGTAGTAACAGAATTTGATATACAGGGACTAGAAGTTGATTATTCCTTAGTTGGTTGGGATGCAGATTTTAGATTTGTTGATGGCAAATGGGAATATAAAAAGTTCCGAGGTTCTAAGTGGATAAATATATTGAAAAGTGAAGATCAGTTATATCTTAAAAACACCTATAGAGTGCTTCTAACACGTGCAAGGCAGGGGATGGTTATTTTTGTTCCAAGTGGCTGTGACGAAGATATCACTAGAAAAACTAAGTTTTATGACGGAATTTATAATTATCTGAAAACAATTGGTATAGAAGAAATATAGTCTATATCAATATTTACTTTAGTAAAATATAAGAATATGTAAGTCAACATTTAAAATTATAGTATACAAATAATTAAATTATAAATTCAAAGTAAAGAGGTGAGTATGGATTATAAATATTTACGGGCTAAGAAGAAGAGAATCGATGATTCGTTTTATTGGCTGCCATTATATATACATTTGGATGATACCGGAAAACTTATGGGACTTTTGTGGGAACATTGGCTAAGTGGTGGTGTAAGAGATTTGGTTTTTGAATCTCTTAGTGGAGAAAACGATATATCAGAAGAATATCCTAGAAATCTTGCTGAATTTCTAGGATACTTGCATGATATAGGCAAGGCGAGCGCGTCTTTTCAATATAAAAGGACATTTCCTGTAGATAAAGATCTCGATCAAGTTATATATGATAAATTAAGTTGGGGATCTTTTGATTTATCTTATAATGATTCCATTAATCCTCCAAGGCATGATGAGTTAGGCGAATATATACTTAATAAATATAAAATTAATCAAACAATATCATCAATAATAGGGGCGCATCATGGTAGACCTATTGAGGATAAATGGAATGATGATTTTATTGGAAAAGAGAAGAGTGTATATCAAACAAACGATTCAAATAGTTTAGAATACAAGGGTTGGGATGATATACATAGATTCCTTATTAATGATGCCTTAGGAAAATCTGAAATACAATCAATAGAAAATTTACTTATTTTACCTGAAAAAATACAGGTTATTTATTCAGGTCTCTTAATTATGGCTGATTGGATTGCTTCAAATGAAAATTACTTTCCTTTAATAGGAGTTGAGGACAAAGTCTTAGAAGAGAATAGACTCGAGAATGGTTTTAGCAAGTGGTTCAGTGAAAAGACTAGAGCTTGGGAGCCGCAAATTGCTGATACCAATAATATGTTCGATGAAAGATTTGGTTTTGAGCCAAGAAGTGAACAAAAAGTATTGGGAGATTTAGTTAAGACTATTGATCAACCGGGAATATTAATCTATGAAGCTGCAACAGGGTCGGGAAAGACAGAAGCTTCTTTATTAGCAGCAGAGATTTTAGCAAAGAAAAGCGGAAGAAACTCATTGTTTTTTGCTCTTCCAAGTCAAGCTACCTCAAATAGTATATTTTCCAGAGTTAAAAAATGGTTAAAGAATTTATACCAAGAAGATAAGGAAGGAAAATCTATTCGATTAATCCATGGCAAGGCTTCCTATAATGATGAGTTTTCATCATTAAGACCAACAAAAACTGTTTATGAAGATGATGCTGGTGGGGTTAGTGTCAATACATACTTTGCTGGGAATAAACTTTCGATTCTTGACGATTTTACAGTAGGAACTATAGATCAACTTCTACTTATGTCCTTAAAGCAAAAGCATCTTATGCTTAGACATCTTGGATTTTCAAATAAGGTTGTTATTATCGATGAA
The DNA here is from genome assembly GCF_022770135.1 of Anaerococcus sp. GTDB lineage: Bacteria > Bacillota > Clostridia > Tissierellales > Peptoniphilaceae > Anaerococcus. Next base: position 8,915 of record NZ_JALEIL010000144.1, read on the forward strand.
GTGCACGCCTATGATACCTATATGAATGTATTTTTAGATGAAACAATCAAATGGCTTGCTGCTTACAATGTTCCTGTTATAATTTTATCAGCGACTCTACCAACACAGAGAAGAAATCAATTGATTAAGTCTTATGTGATTGGACAAGGTAAATCTTATAAAAGAATGCAAAAACCTGAAGAATATGAAATAGAGAAAAACTATCCTCTTCTAAGCTATACGAGCGAAGAGGGGATTCATCAGTTCAAAGATTTTGTTAAAAATAAATCTAAAAAATATGATATAATAAAATTAAGTAAAGATACGAGCGATGACATAGTTAAGTTAATAAAAAAAGAGGCCTGTGATGGAGGTATCTTTGGAATAATCGTAAATACTGTCAGAAAATGTCAAGATTTGGCAAAAAAATTGATTGAGGAATTTGGAGAGGATAAGGTAGAGGTCTTGCATTCTTCTTTTATATCTAATGAAAAAATACAAAAAGAAGAAAAATTACTAAATACTATAGGAAAAAATGCTAAAAGACCAAAGTTTAAAATAATTATAGGAACCCAGGTCATTGAGCAATCAT
>NZ_JALEIL010000013.1 GCF_022770135.1 Anaerococcus sp.
AGTAAATGGCCAAGCAGGATACATCAAGTCTGACTTGTTAAAACCAGTAGAATAATAACAAGAGCTGTTGCAAAACTATGAATAATCATCGTACCATCGTTAGAAGGTTCTCTTAGGAAATTTTACCTCTCCTGGCCGGTATGCCTATTGCTGCCTGCCGACTGATGGAGGCGGTTAGCCTGTCGGCTTATTGAGACTTTCCGTGGAGGTTCTTCTAACGATATTGGTACGATTTATTCATTCTGCAACAGCTCCTTTTTTTGTAAAATTTCAAATTATCAAATTTAATTAGGGTAAATACTATTAAATATAAATTCAGATATGATATAATTATATACAGAGGTATTATGATAAATTTATTTTTCGATTATTTATTATGGCCCTTGCTTATGGTCGTTGCTGCTATAAGTTTTCTTAATTCGATTATGGAAAATAAGAAGAGCAAAATCATTATTTCGGTAATACTTTTGCTTGCGGCTGTAGTAATAATGATGTTAGTTTACAAAAAATTTGATGAGGGGATTTTTATACAGATTTACCTATTCCTATTTTTCTTATCAATAGCCTTGGTAATTCTGGCTCTAAAGAAACAAGAAGACCGGTTCACTCTAATAGGAATAGGCCTAATGCTTGCTATGCTAGTAATCTTGTTGACCTTTCCCTTAGAATAATTATTAAAGAGGTATTATGATTAATATTGAAAATCTGAACAAAGTTTATGAAAATGGTTATGAGGCCTTAAAATCTATCGACTTAGATATAGAAGATGGAGCCTTGGTTACTCTCTTGGGACCTTCTGGCTGCGGTAAGTCTACTATACTAAACATAATAGCAGGCATCCTCGATCCGACCAAGGGAGATATCAAGTTCGATGGGGAAAGTGTAATAAACAAACACCCCAAAGACCGTGATATAGGTATGGTTTTCCAAAACTACGCCCTATATCCCCACATGACAGTTCTAGAAAATATTATCTTTCCGCTTACAGTTGGGGATAAGAAAGTAAAAAAGCAAGAAGCAATCAAAATTGCCCAAAAATACATGGATCTTGCCTATATTGGAGAGATAAAGGATAAAAAGCCGAGTCAAATTTCAGGTGGTCAACAACAAAGGGTAGCCATAGCTCGTGCCCTTATCCAAAATCCAAAGACCCTTCTCCTAGATGAGCCTTTAAGTAACCTAGATGCAAGACTTAGGCTTTCTATTAGAGAAGAGATTAGAAATATAGTCAAGGAAGTGGGTGTTACTACGATTTTTGTAACTCACGACCAGGAAGAGGCTCTTTCCATATCTGATTATATAGCCTTGATGGATAAGGGGGTTATCCAACAATACGACAAGCCACAAAATCTCTACCTTGATCCAGCAAATCTCTTTGTTGCGAAATTTATAGGAAATCCTATTATAAATATTTTTGAATTTGAAAAGAAAGCCAATGACCTAATTTCATCAGACTTAAATCTTAGCTTAGATGATTTCAAAAAAGAAAGATTTAAGAAAGAGCTAAAGGATGGCAAATGCCTATTAGGCATTAGGCCAGAGCACTTTATTCTAGATGATCAGAGTGATATTAAGGTAAGGGTTGATTCCATCGAGATGATCGGAAGATATATGATCCTTCACTTTGATCTAGACGACGTGTCTTCCAAGATGATTGTAGATAGTAAGCTTAAGATTAAAGAGGGTGACGAGATAGGAATTTCTATAGATTACCCATCTATTTATATTTTTGAAGAAGACGGAAGTAGGGTTTACTAATGAAAAAGCTTAAGTATTCTGCAGAAAAAAATAATAGGGCCTGGCTATATTTAGCCCCAGCCCTTATATCTATCCTTATATTTTCTGTCTATCCTTTGATTAGGACCTTCGTGATGAGTATGCAAAATAACAACATACTCGCGCCTAGCTTTGTTGGATTTTCAAACTTTCCGATTGTATTAAAAGACCCTCTCTTTAAGAGGGCTATGATAAATACCTTGATCTATGCTGTAACAGTTGTTCCTTTATCAATAATTATAGCCATGCTTATAGCCTTGGTCCTAAATACTAATATCAAGGGTGGGAAGTTCTTCGAGACTTTGTTCTTTATCCCTTACCTAACCAGCGTTATTGCTATAGGTATTGTGTTTAGATATTTATTCCACGGCCAATACGGTTTTATAAACTACCTCCTAGGCCTTGTGGGTCTTGGTCCAATAGACTTTCTAAATAATCCTGATTATAATATGACAGCTCTTATAATCTTTGGCGTATGGAACGCCTTGGCCTTTAATATTATAGTGATACTCGCAGGTCTTAGGTCAATTGATAAGAGTTATTATAAGGTGGCTGAGATGTTTGGAGCAAGTAGCTGGGAACAGTTTAGAAAGATTACCCTCCCACAGCTTAAGTCAATCATTACATTTTTGTTTCTAACAAGCTTTATAACAGCCTTTAAGGTCTACAATTCAA
>NZ_JALEIL010000066.1 GCF_022770135.1 Anaerococcus sp.
GGAACAGGAATGGCAGTAACAGTTATTCCAGGTATGCTCTTATATCTAGACAACCTCTTAATGTATATACTAATGCTTCTAATAGCAGGAGGAGTAAGCTTTGCTCTAACTTATACAATAGGATATTCAGATAAGATGCTAAAAGAAAAGTAAGATATGAAAAAGACGAGAATTCCTAAGATCTCGTCTTTTTTCATGATTATTATTTATGTTTCCTTCTGATTGATGCAAAAATTGAGCCTGAGATATTATGCCATATTGAAAATATTGCACCAGGTAGGGTTGCTAGTGGATTTAGAGCGAAATTTGCTGTTGCAAGTTGAATGGCAAGCCCGCTATTTTGCATGCCGACTTCTATAGCAAGGGCTGTTTCTTTGTCGTAGTCCATCTTATAAAGTTTCCCTATCAAAAGTCCTCCAGCAAGGCCTAGGGCGTTGTGGATCATAACTATGAGTAGGACTATAAGACCTGATTGTCTTATTTTTTCTGAGTTAGCTCCGATAATACCTGATATTATTAGTATAATTGCCAAAGATGATATCAAAGGGAAGATGTCCTTTGACTTTTCTACGCCCTTAGGGCTTATTTTTTTGGCGAAAATTCCAAGAAGTACAGGCAGAAGGATTACTGTAACAACTGATTTGAACATAGCAAATATTGAGACTTCGACCCATTTACCAGCTAGTAAGTAGACTAGGAGGGGAGTTACAAGAGGGGCAAGGAGGGTGGAGAGAATCGTCATCGATACAGATAAGGATACGTCTCCATTTGCTATATGGGTTATCACATTTGAAGCAGTTCCTCCAGGACAGGACCCAACGAGTATTACTCCAAGGGCTATGTCCTTATTTAAGCCGAAAACTACTGCAAGTAGGTAGGCTAGAAGAGGCATAATAGTAAATTGGGCGAGAGAGCCTATCATTACTTCCTTGGGATGTTTGAGAATTTCCTTAAAGGAATCTCCGTCGATACTAGTTCCCATGCCAAACATGGCAAGGGCTAGGAAGATGGTGGTATAATTTGTCATCCAGGAAAAATAAGCTGGAAGAAAGTAGGCTATTACAGAAAAAACTATTATTATTAAGCCTATATTTTGGGTGATTTTTATCGAAAGTGAAGATATTTTTCCCATAGGATCTAGCTCCTATAGATAAAGTTATCTATTAGACGAGTTTTACCTATATAAACAGCTATAGCAACCAGCCTATCTCCATCAAAATCACTAGCATCTTCCATGGTTTTAAGGTCAACTACGCTGACGTAATCTATCTTTGAAAGCTCTTCGCTATCGATTATTTCTTTCATTTTTCCTATTACTTCTTCTACACTTCCGCCTTCCTTAGCTAGTTTTTCTCCAGCAAATATGGATTTGGATAGGCAAAGGGCAGCTTTTCTTTCTTCTTTTGACAAGTAGGTGTTTCTAGATGAAAGAGCAAGTCCATCTTCTTCTCTTACTATAGGGCAAGGGATTATTTCTATAGGCATGTTTAGGTCGTTTACGAGTTTTTTGATTATTGCGACTTGTTGGGCATCTTTTTGTCCAAAGTAGGCTCTATCAGCTCCACTTATGTTAAACAATTTGCTACAAACTGTAAGGACTCCTCTGAAATGTCCTGGACGTTTTGCTCCGCACAAGTGATCTGACATATCTTCTATATCTACAAAGACCTTCCTATCTTGGTACATTTCGCTTGCTTCTGGTGCAAAAATATAATCTACTCCGATTTCTTCACATATTTTGCTATCTGCTTCTAAATCTCTTGGATAGGTAAGTAAGTCCTCATTTGGTCCGAATTGGATAGGGTTTACGAAATCAGATACAACAACTATATCATTTTCGCGCCTAGCCTTTCTTATAAGACTAGCATGTCCTTCGTGTAAATAGCCCATAGTAGGTACAAGACCTATGGATTTGCCCTCGATTTTGGATTTCTTAAGATTTGCTCTTAGTTCGTCAATTGTTTTGATAATTTTCATAAATTCTCCTCTAATTTTATTAGAGATAGCTCCAAACACCACTTGTTTTTTATTTATGATAAAGTTCCGTATTTTTCGTAATTAGACACCTTTGTAATCTTATTATCATCATCTACAAAGACAACTTTTGGTTTGTAATCTTTAAGCTCATCTTCGCTATAAGAAGCATAAGCCATGATAATTACCTTATCACCAGTAGAAAAAAGTCTTGCAGCTGCTCCATTTAGGCAGATTACTCCGCTATTCTTTTCTCCCGCTATGGTGTAGGTTTCTATCCTATTTCCATTATTAACATCGACAACTTGTACTTTCTGATATTCCCTTATTCCAGATTCTTCTAGTAAAGAAACATCAACAGTTATAGAGCCTACGTAATCGAGATTGGCCTCGGTGACTGTAGCTCTATGAATTTTTCCTTCTAACATTTCTATATTCATACATTCTCCCTAAAAAATAAGGCTATCAATAGTTTATTTTTTAACAATAAAAATCGATAGCCTATAAGTAACAAATTATTTGAGTCTTATTAGCTAAGTATATAAGCTCGTTTTTAAAATAAAAAATAATGGTGTTATTGAGTATAGTTTCCACAAAGAAATACTATCTCTAAATTTATATTATAAGGCCAAGTTATTAATTTCACAAGTGAATATAAATTAAAGCCAAGAAGCTAAGATTGTAAATAGGCTACGTTTTCTAATTTATGGGAATTTCATATTTAAGGGATCGTAGCCTGTTAATTTTTCCTAGCAGCAAGAGCTACTTTGCCTCCTAGAGTAGCAGAAATATCTGATTGTTTAATCATATGGCAAGGATTATTCCTGATATAAAGCTACCTTGCTTACATAATTTGATTTTTAATTGGTAAAGAAAAATCCTTAAGCGAAAAATTAATTTGCTTAAGGATTTATCATAAATTATTCTATATCTAGCGACCTCCGCCGCCACCTCCACCGAAGCTTCCGCCCCCGCCGCCAAAGGAAGTGCTACCGCCAGCTCCTGCTGATGTAAAGCTTGTGAGATTGGCCTGGGTGATAGTGGAGTAGTTTCTTGAATTTGTGATCATATAGTAGCTAAAGACTGAGTTATTGCTGTAGTTTGGATAAGTTTTCTCTAGGTTTTTGAATACCTTATCACTTATGCCAAAAATCGCTGCATATATTAGGAAGTAGTCCCAAATATGAACTTCTTCTATTCCTCTTTCTTCAATTAGAGAATAATCTTCCAAGTAATTTCTAAACTTGATTAGATTTTCATAAAGCTTAATTCCTTTAGGAGTAACTTCAAGCTCGGATCCTTCTCTCTTAGTCCCAGCGAATTTCTTCTCGAATCTTATATCCTTCAAATATTCTCCCGCCTTTAGGCCATCTCTTGACTTAGGCAAGAAATCTTCGTAGAAGTCTTCTGTGACTTCTGTGTTTTTCCTAAAGTATTTCTTTATATTCTTGTTTGATACAAGACCGTCTTTGGAATATTCTTGTGCTTCTTCGATTATATCAAAGAAGGTTTCTTCCATCTTGCCCATATCAGAGGGTCTACTGATAATTCTTATCTTGGCATTTTTATCCTTTTCCTTTCTAGCTTCGATTTCAATATTCTTGTCATAAATCCACTTTAGGATAAAGGCGTTCATGTAATTTCCTTGATTAACCTCATAAGGATAGGCTTTCTCAGCCAATAGATAGGTATCTTCTATATGAGAATCATAAGGGATATCCCTAAAGTACTGATCTTTGAAGGTCTTGGCCTTCTTGAGGGCATCATCATTTGTGATATTATTCTCATCAAAATGAAGCTTTTTCGCCCTAACTCCAAGAAAGATTGATCCTAGACCTAAGAGAAGAACAAGGGGAAGGATTACTTTGACATACCAAGGAGTGGGGTCGGTATTAGCTTCTCCTTCTCGCTCTTCCCATTTCGATCCCTTTACGGCCTCATTGGCATAGTCATCGAATTTTTTATCTTCCTTGTAGGATGTATTGAAATAGCCCTTAGGGAATTTGAGCATGATAGTCGTATAGTCAACTTCTCCGCTAGATTTAAGTACTATATTTCCATCGACATTGTGGATATCTCCAACTAGGCCAAAGCCCCACATCTCCACCCTTTCATCGAAGGGCTCAAAGCCTTTGATATTGATATTAACTTTTTCTGGTTTAGGGTCAAAGTTTTCTCCAACAAATTGGAAAAAGAGCATATCGCTATCTTCAAGACCAATTATCACAGGATTTATCTTGTAAGTTAGCTTGTAGGTGTTTTTTCCGTATTGGGAGATGCCCCAAATGAGTTCTGTCTCATCCTCCCTGTCGCTTCTTCCATATTTATAGGCTTTTTCATCGAAAGATAGGCCCGAATCCCAAGGATTCATTTCACTAAAGTCCTTTCCTAGGGAAGGAGAAGTTAGGGAGAATTCTTCTATCTTTATTCCTCTTAAGTTTTCTATTAATTTGTATCTTTCAGTATAATCTCTTTCGTCTTCATCAATTTGCCAAACTTCTTCCACACTTCCTATGCCGTTCTTATCGATTGTGACATTCATATCTAGTGAATCGAAACTATCGGCATAAGAGATTCCAGGAAGTAGAAAGAGAAAAAGCGCTAAAAGATATTTGCTTAATCTTTTAAGTTTCATAGGTCTCCTATTTAAATTTCGGTACAGTAGATGCTTCGCTAGAATTTTCGAAGTAATCTTTAGTATGAACAGAAAAAATATTAGCAAGGATATTTGCAGGAAAAGATTTAATTTTTCTGTTAAGTTTGGTTACAGTGTCATTATAGACCATTCTCAAATGTCTAAGAGTTTCTTCGTGTTTTGTCATAGTAGCCATAGTCTCTTTGTATAGCTCGCTTGTTTTAAGATTTGGATAATTTTCTGCGACTGCATAAAAGGAAGAGAGGGCTTTTTCAAATTCTCTGTTTTCGCTTTCAACTTCCTTTGCATCGGAAGTTCTGTTTATACTTGTCCTGTTCTTTGTGATTTTATCTAGGGCTTCTATTTCGAATTCGCTGTAGTCTTTAGTCATATCAATCAGGTTATTTAGGTTATCCCACCTAGCTTGAAGTCCAGTTGCGATTTGAGCCATGGAGTTTTCTACCATCTCATTAAGCTTTACAAAATTATTGTAAGTTGCAACTGAATATATGACGATTACAAGCACTAGAATAATCAAAATTATTAAAAGTGTCATATTTCCTCCTTTCCCACTTTATACCCAGTATTCTTACAATCGAATCGTTGACAAAAATAGACTAAGATGTAAAATCCTCTTAAGCTAGGGGAGGGCGAATATAGGAGCCAGCCCCTTTGATTGTGTAAGGAAGGTTATTATGCAAAAAAATATTTTGAAAAGAACTTTCGATAAGGCTACAGAAAACCCTGCCTTTGTTTTGTCCATGGGATTTTTGATTTTGATAAGTCTGGGAGGACTAATCCTATCTACTCCCTATGTGACCCAAAGTGGCAAGAGTACTGGTCTAATCGATTCATTTTTTGTCGCGGCAAGTGCCTCTTGTGTTACGGGACTTACTACTGTAAATACAGGTCTATATTGGAATACTCTTGGCCATGTGGTTATTATTATCTTGATACAAATAGGTGGGCTTGGAATTATGACCCTGGCATCACTAATTCCACTAATCCTAAGAAAGAAAATCGGCATAAAGTCTAGGCAAATACTAAAAGAGCAGCTCAATGTGGAAAGCGTGGAAGGGCTTGTAAAACTTTTTAGATATGTCTTGGTTTTTACCCTTATAGTAGAAGGCTTGGGAGCCGTTTTTCTTTCTATAAGATTTATCCCGACCTATGGATTTGGAAAAGGGATTTGGTATTCGGTTTTTCACTCTATATCAGCCTTTTGTAATGCAGGTTTTGATATTATGGGAGATTCTATCTATCCATTAAGGAAAGATCTTTTGGTAAATACCACTCTCATACTTTTAATTATCATAGGTGGACTTGGCTTTATGGTTACAAGCGAGTTTTTCTATAGGAGAAAGTTTAAGAAAATATCAGTTCACTCAAAGCTTGTTTTAATTATTAATGCGGCCTTGATCTTGTTTGGAGCCCTAGGATTTTTATTATTAGAATCTATCCAAAGGGGTGTCCTTGTTGGAGAAGGACTTAAGGGATCTTTAATAGAATCCTTCTTCCAGTCGGTTTCAGCGAGGACTGCGGGATTTTATTCGGTTAATCTTTCAAATATTAAAGATTCAACCTCGCTTTTACTGATAGGATTAATGTTTATAGGAGGATCTCCTGGATCTACTGCAGGTGGTATCAAGACTACGACCTTTGGAGTCTTGGTCCTTGCGACATATTCTATAATCAAAAGACAGAAGGAGCCGGTAGTATTTAACAAGCACATAGGCGATGAGACCATCAAAAAAGCCCTATCTATCTTTATGATTTCCCTTGCCTTAGTACTTATGGTAACATTTATCATTACCATTACCGATGATTTTGACTTGATAGATACCTTGTATGAAGTTGTATCTGCCCTTGCAACGGTGGGAGCTACTAGGGGAATTACGGAAAATCTTTCGAAAATCGCCAAGATCCTCATAGGTCTTTGCATGTATTTAGGTAGGATTGGTCCAATGACCATGGCCCTTGCCTTTGGTCTAAAGCCAGATGAGAAATTAATCAGATACCCAGAATGTTTTATTAGTATAGGTTAGGAGAAATTATGGATAAAAATGTTATAGTTTTAGGTCTCGGAAGATTTGGATACGCTGTAGCTACCAAGCTTTTCGAGAAGGGAGTCTATGTAACGGCAGTAGATTCTAATTACAAAAAGGTAGAAAAAATCGCAAACTTTGTCTCAAGTGCTGCCCAAGGGGATATCACAGAAGAAGTCGCTATGAAGTCTTTGGGAATAAACAACTACGACGTGGCAATAATTGCAACAGGAACAGATATAGAAGCATCAATCGAAGCTACTTTGATATGCAAGGATAGTGGAGTAGATAAGGTTATAGCTAAGGCTACTAGCCAATCGCATGCGAGAATTCTAAAAAAAATTGGTGCCGATCAGATCGTCTATCCTGAGCTTGATACAGGAGAAAGACTTGCAAGATCTCTTGCAGGATCCAATCTTTTGGAACTTGTACAGTTTTCAAATGACTTCTCATTGATAGAGATCAAGGCCCATGAGGACTGGATAGGTAAGTCTCTTATAGATCTTGACTTTAGAAAGTCTTACAAGATGAATGTTGTTGCCTTCGAAAGAGATGGCCAGATGCTAATGGATATAGATCCTAGCACTGATATTAGAAAAGACGATATTCTGGTTCTAATAGGAGATAATGAAAACGCTAAAGCTCTTGAGGAAAATTCTTGATAGGAAAACGTGGTAAAGTCTGGAATATTGATAAATAATAAACAAACATACTGGTAAGAAAAAGTTTGCATAAATAGGAAAATGATGTTATAATAAAATCAGCTATTAAATAGCTAGGTTTTTCATTATTAATTCCTTATAGTTTTCCCTTAGAAAACTAGGACTAACTTATTCTTTTCTATAATGGAGGAGGGCTCTAGGAGCCCTTTTTCTGTGTCCAAAATTATAATTTGGGTATAATAAGAAAAAAGAAGGAGATAAAATATGTATAATCCATATTATTTTGGCTCAATGTATTTTGACAAGACCTATTTTCTAGTCATAATAGGTGTCATTATATCAATGATTGCCCAGGCTAATATCCAAAAAGCCTTTAGCAAATACAGTAAAATTAAATCCAAAAAGGGTATAACAGGCTATCAAGCAGCGAAATATATACTCGATACAAACTCATACAATGATATTTCTATAAAAAAGATTGGAGGAAGCTTATCTGATTACTTCAATCCTGCTACGAAGGAAGTGGCCTTATCTAAGGATTCCTTTACCGATACTTCTATAGCATCTATCGCTGTAGCAGCCCACGAGTGCGGCCACGTCATCCAATACAAGGAAGGCTATGCTCCTTTAAGGATTAAGTCATGGCTAGTACCTGCGGTTAACTTCGGGTCAAAGCTTGCTTTTCCGGTTATACTCTTGGGTATATTCCTATCCCAACAAAGGCTCTTAGACCTAGGACTAATACTTTTCTCCCTAGCTCTAATATTTCAGTTGGTGACTCTTCCGGTAGAGTTTGACGCTTCAAGAAGGGCTATAAGAGTAATTGATGAAAGCGGCATGCTTCATGGCGAAGAGCTTGATGGAGCAAAAGCTATGCTAAAAGCTGCAGCCTTTACCTATGTAGCAGCGACCCTATCCACAGCCCTACAATTGTTGAGACTATTTCTCCTATATGGGAATAGGAATAATAGGAGAGATTAGTATATAAAGCAACTCCTGCTAGGATTTAATTCCTCTGTGGGAGTTTTCTTAAATTTTTGTTAGCTTTAAGCAAGGATAAGCTACTTGCAATCATCTTGCTAAATAGTACAATTTTACTAGGAATCATGTAGATTCTTTATTTTTAAAGAAGAAGGTCAGAGATAGTCAACTATTTGACTTAGATTAATATATAGAAAGAGTGGTGAAATATGGCAGGTCTTACTTCAGAAATCGAGAGATTTCTAAAAATGATGTTAGAAGATTCTGTTGATGGGATGCTTGAAATTGGCAGGAATGACTTGGCGACACGTTTTGATTGTGCACCTAGTCAGATAAACTACGTTCTTTCTACGAGATTTACTCCATATAATGGGTATCTTATAGAAAGCAAGCGTGGCGGCAATGGGTTTATAAAGATCATAACTGTTGTGGATGAAGATTCTTATATTTCTTATTTGATCGAAAATCTTAAGAAAAGTATGAGCCAAAACAACGCCGAAAGCCTCTTTAAAGACTTGTTGAGGAGAGAATACTTTACAGAAAATGAGTATTTGATGGCAAGATACGCCACAAGCGATAAGGCTCTTTCAAGAGTAAGTGAAGTTAAGGAAAGAAATGCCGTAAGAAGCGATATTATTAGAAATATTCTCTTAAGTCTTATGGCAAGGAGTAACTAATATGAAATGTGATAAATGCGATAATGAAGCGACTGTTACAGTCAAAACTATAATAAATGGACAAGAGAAGAACTTTCACCTTTGCAATGATTGCCTTGTAAAATTTACCGATGTATCAGTTGATGAAAATGGCAAGATCAAAGATGGAGAAGGAAATCTCAACAGGAAAAATATAGAAGATTTGATAGAGGAGTTTATGCCAAGTCTTGAGGAAGTTATAGATTCCTATTATGATTATAGATTCAAGGAGAATAATTATTCCTACGGACTTTTAAACAACCTAGGAGATGAGACTTGCCCAACTTGCGGCAATCTTTCATCAAATATTAAGCATGGAGTCTTTGCTTGCCCTGATTGTTACAAACTTGATGATAAGCTTACAACAAAGACCCTAAGGACCTACAACAACCTAAGGGCCTATGAAGGGAAATTTCCTAGAAAAGAGAGAAACTTTAAGGATATAGCAAGTAAGATTAAAAATCTTCAAGAAAAACTCCAAGTTTCAGTAGAAATAGAAGATTATGAACAAGCTCAAAGCTTAAAAGAGCAAATAGATGAACTAAATATGCAGGTGAGAAATTGATAGAGTATAGCAAGGACATAATACTTTCTTCAAATTTCTCTCTAAGAAGAAATCTTGAAGGATTTGACTTTCCAGCTAGCATGACACTTGAGGCGAGTAAGGAAGTTATAGATATTTTTAGGAAAATCTATGGAGATAAGCTAATTCTTCTAGAAGATTTAGGAGAAGATGAGCTAAATCAGTTGATAAACTCCTTTGTCCTATCAGAAGATTGTCCAAACAAGCTTTCTGAAATCGGCCTCGTCATAGAAGATGATTATATCTTGACGATTAACGACAGGGACCATTTGGCAATTAACATAAGAGATTTCAATCTCGACTTAAAGTCTGCCTATAGGAAGGCTTATATAATAGAAGAAAAGCTTGACGAAATTCTAGACTTTGCCTTCTCTCAAGAGTTTGGCTATCTAACTCAAGACGCAAGAAATGCGGGAAGTGGAGTAGAAGTTTTCGTCAAGGCCTTTCTCTTTGCTATGGTTGATGACGACAAGGCTTATTTTGGCCTAAAACAAAGCCTCCTCCACGAAAGAATCTATATTGATAAGTTCCTTCCAAAATACTACAAAAGATATGCAGACGATATCTATATTCTTAAAAACATAGGAAATTACTGGAAGGATATGGACGAAGCTATGGATAAGTTCGAGAAGGCTTTGGACACTCTTGTCAGAAATGAGAGAAGATTTAGAAGAGACTATCAAGTTTTAAATAGTATAAAAGATGAAGAAATAGAAGATTATATAGAGATAATGGAAAATAACTTAAAGTTGGGCATGGATAAGAGCCTAGAGCTTATGAGTAAGGATATATATGGCCTTAAGAAATACAAGATCCTAGGCTTCGATACAGACTTTACAAATGAAGAGCTCGATTATCTAATATTTAATCTTACTAAGAATAAGTATAAGGGAAATAGGGATGAAGATAGATACCTATTTCTTAAGGAATATATTAAGGAGCGATAATGGAAAATAACAGACTAAACAGACTTACCTCCCAGGCAAGAAGAGAGTCTTATTCCTTAAACCACGACTATATAGGAAGCGAGCACTTGCTTCTTGCTCTGATGAAGACAGGCTCTATTGCGAACAAGGCCTTGGAAAAAAGTGGAGCCAACTACGACCTTTTTAGGTCTATAGTGATAAATAACATAGGCAGGGGCAATTCTCAAAGACCTGCTACAGAATTTTCTAAGAAAGTAAGGATGATATTCGAAAAAGCTAGAGAGATTGCTATGGCGAGAAAAAGCTCTGTAGTTAACGAAGAAGATATCCTTCTAGCTTTAATAAATGATGACGATTCCTTTACCAATCTCATGTTTCTCCTATCAGGACTTGATAAAAAGGTCATAGCGAAAAACTTAGACGATATGCTAAAAGAAGTCTACAAAACAAAAGGATCATCATCAAAGTTTTCTGAAAATGTGACTAAATACACAAATGACCTAAATGAACTAGCAGAAAATGGTAAAATCGACCCTGTCATAGGAAGAGATACAGAAATCGAAAGACTTGTACAAATCCTAATGAGAAGGAGAAAGAATAATCCTATACTAATCGGAGCTCCAGGAGTGGGTAAGACTGCTATAGCAGAAGGGCTTGCCCAAAGGATTGTGGCAGGCGATGTGCCAAAGATAATTAAGGATAAGAGGATCCTAAGTCTTGACCTTGCTAGCATGATTGCAGGAAGTAAATACAGGGGAGACTTTGAAGATAGACTTAAAAAGCTCTTTGAAGAAATCGGCAAAAGGGACGATGTAATTCTATTTATAGACGAATTCCACATGGTTCTAGGAGCAGGAGCCTCTGAAGGGTCAATGGATGCGGCAAACATCCTAAAGCCAATCCTTGCCAAGGGAGAAATCCAAATCATGGGAGCAACTACAATCGAAGAATACAGAAAGCATGTTGAAAAAGACTCTGCCCTCAGCCGTCGTATGCAACCAATCCAAGTCGACGAGCCAAGCCTTGAAGATGCTAGAGAAATTATTAGGGGACTGAAGGATAAATACGAAGACCACCACGGGGTAGAGATTACAGATGAGGCCGTAGAAGCTGCAGTAGAACTATCCGATAGATATATCTCTGATCGCTACCTACCAGACAAGGCAATAGACTTAATTGATGAAGCAGGCTCTAAGATTAGGATAGCTGCCTTCCAAAAAGAAGACGACTCAGCACCTAGTGAAGATAAGCTAGAAAAACTTAACAAGGAAAAAGAAAAAGCCGTAAGAGACCAAGACTTCGAAAGGGCAGCAGAGCTTAGGGATAAGATAAATCAAGTGAAGTTCGACTTAGAAATTGAAAAAGAAAAAGAGAAGGAAAATAAGGACAGGCTCTTTATATCCTATGACGACATAGCAAGTATTGTTGCAAATTGGTCCAAGGTCCCAGTAGAAAAACTCACAGAAGATGAGATGGAAAAATATGCCAACTTAGACGAAGACCTAAAACTATCAGTAATCGGCCAAAAAGAAGCCATAGATTCAGTAGCAAGGTCAATTAAAAGAGCAAGAGTAGGACTAAAAGACCCTAAAAAACCAATAGGATCCTTTATCTTTGTAGGACCAACAGGAGTTGGAAAGACATATCTTGCCAAAACACTCGCCCGTGATCTTTTTGGATCAGAGGATAAACTTATAAGAATGGATATGAGTGAATATATGGAAAAATTTGCCGTATCAAGACTTGTAGGTTCTCCTCCAGGATATGTGGGCTATGAAGAAGGTGGACAACTCACAGAAGCTGTAAGGACAAAT
Source organism: Anaerococcus sp. (assembly GCF_022770135.1). Classification (GTDB taxonomy): domain Bacteria; phylum Bacillota; class Clostridia; order Tissierellales; family Peptoniphilaceae; genus Anaerococcus. The sequence continues at coordinate 12,316 of NZ_JALEIL010000066.1, forward strand.
CCTTACTCCGTAATTCTCTTCGATGAGATAGAAAAGGCCCATCCAGATGTCTTCAACCTCCTCTTACAAATCCTAGATGATGGAAGACTAACAGACGGCCAAGGAAGAACGGTAGATTTTAAAAACA
>NZ_JALEIL010000087.1 GCF_022770135.1 Anaerococcus sp.
GATACTTGGGTTAATAATTGAAATGTAGTTTCATTTGCCTTGAAGTCACCCACATTTAGACTTAAATCAGCCGATATTATCCCAACTAAGGAGACATTCTTAAAGTCTAAACCTTTAGCAATCATTTGCGTTCCCAAGAGAATATCGATTTTGTTATTCTTCATATCCCTATACATCGTTTCATATAAATTTTTGTTGGTAGCTGTCATTGAATCCATTCTTAAAATATTAGCATCCGGAAAGAAATGTCTTACTTCTTCTTCTAATTTTTCTGTTCCTGCACCAAATTCTTTAATTTTTTTTGAATGGCATACTGGACATATTCTAACCTGATTTTTAGTTCTACCACAATAATGACATACGAGCTTATCTACATTTTTATGATAGGTCATGGCCACGTCACAGGCTTCACATTTTATAACATGACCACAAGATCTGCAAAAAGTGAAGGAATCATGCCCAACCTTATTAAGAAATAATATTGTTTGCTCAGAATTTTTAAGGTTATTTTCTATTTCTCTATATAATTTCTTAGAAATCATGGAGAAATTAGATTCTTTGAGTTCCTCTCTCATGTCGACAATGTCAATACTAGGCATATTGTTATTTACTCTATTATTAAGCTTTATTAACTCAAAATCACCTTCTTCGACCCTAGCCATACTTCTTATTGAAGGAGTCGCTGTTGCAAGTATTAGATTGCAGGAGTGGGCTTTTGCTCTTTCTATAGCTATTTCATCTGTATGATACTTAGGATCTTGAGATGAAATATATGATTGATCGTGCTCTTCATCAATGATAATTATGCCAAGATTTCTAAAAGGAGCAAATATAGCAGATCGTGCTCCGATTACAATTTTAACTTCTCCATTATTTATCATTCTCCATTGATTGAAACGTTCTTTAGGCGTGAGTCTAGAATGCATAATTGCTATTTTTTCATTAAATCTTCCCTTAAATCTTTCAATTGTTTGAGGAGTAAGAGAGATTTCTGGTACTAGAATAATCGCCTCTTTTCCCTCACTTATTACCTTTTCAACCATTTGTAGGAAAATTTCTGTCTTGCCGCTACCAGTAACTCCATACAAAAGGAAGTGTCCTTTTCTATCATTATTTATAATATCATAAGCTTTTTGTTGCTCATTATTTAAGGTAAACTTATTATATTTGCTATATAAATCGCTAATTTCTTTTTCTTTTTCCTTTTTAGTTATAGAAATTATATTTTTACTAATGAGAGTATTTAGACTAGATTTACCCGCTTTTGTATGGGCAAGTAACTCTTTAACTTCTGTTATGCCATTTTCTTTAAGATAGTTAACAATTTCAATTTGTTTATACGCTCTTGAATTTATTTTTTCTTCATTCATTTTAGTTAAATCTGCGTACTCATCATAGCTTATTTTTTGACTAGATTTAACATCAAAAGTTTCTTTTACTATTTTTTCTTGTAAATAATAATCAAGTTTTTCTTTGTAGTCTGAAAATTTTCTCGCAAGATCTTTAATTTCTCTTTTTTCTTCCAGGTAATCAAGAAAATCATTTGATAGCTCACTAGCATTCTGATAGTAAACATGAATATCCTTGATTTTAGTTGGAGGCATAACTTGCTTAAGAGCTGCTTGTATAGAAGAGCTATATCTTTTAGACATAAAAAAAGCTAAATCCATAAGTTCATTTGAAATTAGCTTTCTATCATCGATAAGGTCTATAATTTCTTTAATTTTAAAGTCTATATCTGAATCTAAATTGTCTACTAACTCATAGATGAAAGCCACATAAGTTTTGTTTCCCCCACCAAAAGGAACAAGGACCCTCCTAGCTATGGATATATCATCAACTAGTCTATCAGGAACTTTATAAGTAAAACTTCTATCTAAAAATCTACTATTAGTGTCTAAAATAACTTTTGCGAACAAAATATCACCTTAATAAATCAAGTATCTTATTTGCAAGTTCATCCTTAGGCATAATTCCTAATTCTTCAATATTATCTTTACATATGATACTTGCAATATTAGTATCTACATTAAAGCCTGCTCCCCATTTAGTAAGGTCATTGGCAATAATATAATCGAGATTTTTCCTTTTTAACTTAGCTTTAGCATTTTCAATTAAGTCATCAGTTTCGGCAGCAAAACCAATTATTTTTTGTTTATTTTTCTTGCTTGCAAAATACTTAACTATATCAGGATTTTCAATAAGATCTAGTTCTAAATTATTTCCTGTTTTCTTAAGTTTTCTATCGCTTGGGTTCTCAACCCTATAATCAACTGGAGCAGCTGACATAATCAATGCATCGGATGAATCAAAATATCTATCAATTGTATTTTTCATTTCTTCATTTGTCTTGACTTCTATCCTTGTGATTCCTTCGATTTCAAATGGTTTTACTGGACCAGATACTAATATTACCTCTGCACCTCTTTTTCTTGCTTCATTGGCAATATTATAACCCATCTTACCACTAGATTTATTCGTTATGTATCTAACGTAGTCAATCGGTTCAACAGTAGGACCAGCAGAAATTATAATTTTTTTTCCTTTTAGGTCTTTTTCGGTAAAATAATCTTCTAAAAATTCTACTATCTTACTTGGCTCTTCGAGTCTCCCATCTCCAACTGTATTACATGCAAGAATTCCTGCTTCAGGTCTAATAATTTGTACTCCATAGCTTATTAAGGTGTCAATGTTTTTAACTGTAGCTTTATTCTTTAGCATATTAGTGTTCATAGAAGGAGCTATAATTACATCCTTATCACAAGCAAGATAAGAAGCTGTTAAGAAATTATCTGCTATTCCACTAGCCATCTTAGCAATTGTATTAGCACTTGCTGGTGCAATGAGAAAAACATCTGCCCACTTAGGTAGGTCTATATGATGAACTGATTCATGACTTCCTTCGAACAAATCTGAATAAACTTTACATCTGCCCATAGTCTCGAAACTAAGCGGGCTTACAAATTTACTTGCAGATTCAGTCATTATAATTTTTAGATTAGCATTTTTCTTCTTTAGTCTGGAGCAAAGGTCTAATACCTTATATGCTGCAATACCCCCACTTACTCCCAGAAGAATATTTTTGCCTTCTAGCATTTCTTGCTAACTTTCCCTTCTATAACTTCATTTAATGCTTGAGTTACTGGCTTAGCCTCTACTTTTTCTGTCAAAGGAGCCGAACCATTAACAATCCTTCTTGCTCTTTTGGCACACATCATGCAAATTTCATATCTGCTTGGACTAATTTCGCTTAATTTTTTAAATGATGGATTATTCATTATCATTCTCCTTAAAATCTAAATTTTCTTCCCTAAAAACCTTGTGCTTCTCTGCGTTTATAATTTCATTAACAGATGTAATAGCAGTATTTAAATGATCGTTAACTACCAAATAATCATAGTCTTTGATATACTCGAGCTCTTTTCTGGCATTATGCATCCTAATTTTAATATCTTCATCAGTTTCTGTACCTCTACCAACAATCCTGTTTTTAAGTTCGGTAAGTGATGGTGGTGCCAAAAAAATAAAGACCCCATTATCAGTATTTTTCTTGATATTTATAGCGCCCTGTACATCTATTTCCAATATTACAATTTTCCCTTCATTGATTTTATTCTCAACAAAATCTTTGGGAGTTCCGTAGTAGTTATTATGAACGTGAGCATATTCAAGGAATTTATCTTCTTCTATCATTTTCTCAAATTCTTCATGGCTTATGTAAAAATAACTTACTCCCTCTATTTCCCCATCTCTTTTCTTCCTAGTAGTGGCAGATACAGAATATACTAAGTTAGTTTGTGTATTCATAAGATCGTGTAAAACAGTACCTTTTCCAACTCCTGATGGACCAGATATTACTAATAAAAATCCCTTTTTCATTTTGCCCCCTTATTATAGTTATTCTACTTTTAGCCTCAGCTTACTTCAAGTATACAAAAATAATTGTATAATGCTTAGGAGGTGATTAAATGAGCTATGATGGAATAGTTACACGTAAAATAGTTAATGAGCTTAGAGAAAAATTATTAGGAGGGAAGATTCAAAAAGTTACTCAACCTTCTAAAAATGATATTGTATTTAATGTTTATTCCATGGGTAAAAACTACAAATTATTACTTAGTGCGAATAATAATGAAGCAAGAATAAATTTAACAAATAAAAAATATGAAAACCCTGATGTACCTCCTAACTTTTGTATGGTACTAAGAAAGCACATAAATCAAGGAAAAATTATCGATATAAGTCAGAGAGGTCTCGATAGGGTTGTGATTTTTTCAATTTCCTCCATAGATGAAATGGGCTTTGATACATCTAAAAAACTTATTGTTGAGATAATGGGAAAATACTCAAATATTATACTAGTGAACGACGATTACAGGATAATCGATGCTATTAAAAGAGTAAATAGCCAAATGTCATCAGTTAGAGAGATATTCCCATCCCTTCAATATGAATTTATAGACGATGATAAGGAAGATATAACTAAGGATGATTTTAAGCTAGATATAAAAACTTTAGATCAAAAACTTGCAGATAATCAAGTTCCTTATAAAATCTTCCATCAAAATTATACAGGCTTTTCCCCTGCTGTAGGTAAAGAATTGGTTTTCAGGGCTGGTATAGACGATAGAATTAACTGGGGACTTGTAAGTGAAGATGAGAAAAGAAAATTAGATAAACTTCTACAAGAATTAGCTGAAGATATAAGAAATAACAAGCTTTCTAGTTTTGTATATAAGGATAAATATAAAATCAAGGACTTTCATTGTTTAGAACTAACACATCTATCATATAAAAGAGATTTGATGAATACAATGAGTGATGCTATAGATAAATTCTTTAATACTAACAAAACACACGATAGATTGAATCAGAAAAAATCTGATTTAAATAAAAAGCTAAATTCAAGTATCAAAACAGTTGACAAAAAAATAAAAATTTTAATGTCAAATTTAGAAAATAAAGATTCAATAGATAAGTTCAAAAAAAGAGGAGATCTCTTAGCTGCTAATGTCTACAAGATTAATAAAGGAGACAAGGAGGTTAAGGTTTTAGATTATTATAATAATAACGAAGAGTCTATAATAAGTATTGATCCACTAAAGACTCCTTGGGAAAATGTCGAGGCAACTTACACAAGATCAAAAAAACTTAAAGCTTCTTATGATTATGCCAAAAAGGACCTACCAAAACAAAAAGAACTGTTAGCCTATCTAGAACAAACTAAAGACTTTATTAACAGGTCAACTAGTATTGAAGATTTAGCAGATATTAGAGAAGAACTAGTGGAAATGAAGATTATTAAGAAAAAAGCTAAGAATAAAAAGAAATCTTCCAAGAAATCAAAACCATATCACTATGTTACTAAAAACTCAAGCGATATATATGTAGGTAAAAATAGTAAGCAAAATGATTATATTACTCTAAAGCTTGCCAACAAGGATGATTTATGGTTTCACATTAAGGACCTTCCAGGAAGCCATGTTATATTAAGAAATGACAATATAGATGAAGATGACATAAAGATAGCAGCCTATCTTGCCGCAATAAATTCGTCAGTTTCTAGAGGCAATAAAGTAGATATAGATTATACTCAAAAGAAGAATGTAAATAAAGCTAAGGGTGCAAAACCAGGAATGGTCTACTATACTGATTTCAATACAATTACAATTGATACAAGTATAGATTTAAAAGCTCATTATAAAGAAGTTAAATAAGTAAAAACCGGTTCTTTATTTCAAGACCGGTTTTTGTTTCTTTATTATTTATTAACTGCTTCTTTAAGTGTTTTACCAGCTTTAAATACTGGAGCTTTAGAAGCTGGGATTTGAATAACTTCTTCAGGTTTTCTTGGGTTTCTTCCTTCTCTAGCTTTTCTATCTCTTACTTCGAAAGTTCCAAAACCAACAAGTTGAACCTTATCACCTTCTACTAGTGACTCAGTTACTGTTTCAAGAAATGCATTTAATGCTTTTTCTGCTTCACTTTTTTTAAGACCACTTTTTTCTGAAATATTAATTAATAATTCTGATTTATTCATATTTCCTCCTATAAATCAATATAATTCTGTTTAACTCTAAGATAGATTATACATAAGAAATAAACTAATTTCAAGCCTTTCCTACACAAAAACCTTAATCTTACTTTCTTTTATAAGCCTGTTGAGGTAGTCGTAATAGGAATTTTTTAAATAAATATCCTTTGCTTTGAGTAATAGCTCATTTTCATTTTCATTATATGAATTTATCATAAGTATACAATACTTTCCCTTATGCTCAAATATATTGCTTATCTTATCTTTTTCCTTAACCTTAGATTCTAATAGTAGTTGATCGTTTATATAAACGAAATCGGAATTTATAATTGAGTAGTTCCTTGCGGTTTTATTAAGGAATGATTTAAAACTTTTTGCATCTGTAATTTTATCTTTGATATCTTTAGCGACACTCTCATCATCGAATACCAGGACGTTATACTTGTATAGCCTATGAAGATTCTTATCTTTGTTATAAAAATCAACTACATCTTTATCTTTAACCTTGTTCTTCTTAAGGTATAGATCGAAATGAGCCTTCCTTATAGAATCATTATATAAGATATCATTAATAGAGTTTTCATTAAACCCTAAGGCGAGGATATTTGCCTCCAGTGAATCCTCACCATTTAGTTTGTCTGCAAGAATATTCTTTAAAATATTTGATCCATTATCATCTAATTTAATATTGTTAGACTCTAAATCTTTTTTCATAACTTGATCTTTAATCATAGAGTCAACTAGTTCATCTCTTAGTATTTGATCATTAGTCTTTCCGTTTTTGCTCTTATTTTCTAAGTAAGATTCACCGTAGACCTTGCTATAGTAGGCCTGATAAAATCTTAATTCTTTTGAATATAAATCACTTGAAATGGCCTTTCCATCGACACTTGCTATGATGTTGCTAGTAGTTTTATCCTTACTATTACATGAAGTAAGTGTGACAAATAACAAAAACGCTGTTATTAAAATCTTACTTGTTTTCGTCTTCAGATTCTTTGTTGTTTGCTTCATCTTTAGAATCTTCAACTTTTTCCTCTTTATCAGTAGTATCTTCTTCTTTTTCAGCCTTTACTTCAGCTTCTGATTCTTTTGCATCATCCTTAGTCTCTGTTTCACTTGCGTTTTCAGTAACTACATTTGCATCATCATGTAATTTCTTAATGTAATCTGCATATTTTTGATCTTTGATTTTCTTAGTGATTTCTTCTTTAGAATCTTCGAAAGAATCTGTTATTTTATTCACTTTAATTATATGATATCCGAATTGTGACTTAACTGGATCAGAAACTTCACCCTCTTTCATAGAGAAAGCTGCATCTTCAAATTCTTTAACCATTTGACCTTTGGAGAAGGCACCTACAGATCCACCATTTTTAGCACTAGCGGTGTCAGTTGAGTATTCCTCTGCAAGCTTAGCAAAGTCTTCTCCATTATTGATTTTTTCTTTTATTTCTTTAGCAGTTTCTTCATCTTGAACTAAGATGTGAGATGCGTCAACCTTTACAAATTCATCCTTGTTATCTTCAAAGTATTTTTTTATTTCATCATCTGTAACTTCATTGTTAGTATCAAACCATTCTCTGTGTTTTTTATACATTAAGTCCTTTTTAAGTGTTTCTTTGAATTTATCAAGACTCATATTGTAATCATCTAGAGTTTTGTCGAATTGCTCTTGGCCACCAAAGTTTTGTACAGATTGCATCAAGGCATCGTCAACTTCTTTATCGTCGATTTTGATATCATTTTTCTTGATATCATTTGCAATTAATTTATCTTGAACCATCATAGTTACGATAGAGTTTTTGAGTTGTTGTTGACTTGCGAGCATTGATGCATAGAAGCTTAGCTCGTCCTTATAATCGTCCTTACTAATCTTTTCTCCATCAACTATAGCGACAGTTTTATCATCAAGCTTTTCACTTTTTTTATCTTTTACTTCTTCTGTTTGTTCTGTCTTGTTATTAGCATCCTGACCTGCATCCTTATTTTGATTACATCCTACGAATAACATAGAAGCCATTAGCATCACTGGTATAATTTTATTTTTCATTTTTACTCCTTACTTTTTCGATTGTTTTTAATAGTTCATAGGTATCTAAAAGTTTGTTTCTAGATACTGGAATTTTAAATGCCGGATTAGTCGATAAATCAAGGGACATATCCCTTTCAAATGATTGATTAATCTCTGCCAATTCCTCAAAACTAAATGCATCTTTATTTTCGAAATATATGTTTACATTACCGCTTTTTTCTCTAATTTCACTAAATAATAATTCATCTGCCAAAGATTTTATCAAGGAAATGTACATTAAATTATCTACCATTAGAGGTATATCACCATATACATCTATTAAGTCCGCGACTAATTCATCATAATCTTCTTGATTTTGAATTCTTGCAATTCTATTATAAATCTCAATCTTTTGTGCTTGGTCTTCAATATAATAGTTAGGAATATATCCATCTACTTTAATATCAATATACACATCAGATTTATCCTTAATCTCTACTTCCTTACCACTAGCTTTTTCTACTGCTTCTTGTAGGAATTTAACATATAGATCATAACCTATAGCCTCAACATGGCCTGATTGACTCTCGCCTAGGAGATTTCCTGCTCCTCTCAATTCTAAATCTTTCATAGCTATTTTATAGCCTGAACCAAAATCTGAAAAGTCTCTAATAGATTTTAATCTTTTTTCACTGATCTCTGATAATATTTTTCCAGTTCTATAAGTAAAATAAGCGTAGGAGGATCTATTTCCTCTCCCGATTCTTCCCTTAAGCTGATATAGTTGTCCAAGTCCCATCATATCAGAGTCATAGATTATTATGGTATTTACATTTGATATATCCATCCCGGTTTCAATTATAGTTGTCGATAGGAGAATATCTATCTCACCATCTATAAATTCGAGCATTGTTTTTTCAATCTGTTTTGGACTGATCCTTCCATGAATTATTGCTATATTTGCATCAGGAACAAGTTCTATTAGATGATTGTAGAGTTTTTCTATATCATTAACTCTATTATAGACAAAATAGACTTGGCCATTCCTGTTTAATTCTCTTTCTATAGCTTGTTTAATAATTCCATTATCATATTCAAGTACATAGGTATTTACAGGCATCCTTTCTTCTGGAGCTTCATCAAGGGTTGATAGGTCTCGAATGCCAGATAAGGACATCTGAAGGGTTCTTGGTATCGGAGTTGCAGATAAGGTCAAGACATCAAGTGATGATTTTAATTCTTTTAATTTCTCCTTATGCTTGACACCAAATCTCTGCTCTTCATCTATAATCAATAGGCCAAGATTTTTATATCCTACATCTTTTGATAGTAATCTGTGAGTTCCAATGATCAAATCAACCTTTCCTGCCTTTAACTCCTTAATTATCAGCTTATTTTTAGAAGCTGGGTTAAATCTTGAGATTACTTGTACGTTTACAGGAAACTTATCAAAACGCTTTTTTATAGTTTCATAATGTTGATTTGCAAGTATTGTAGTAGGAACTAGAAAGGCTACTTGATACCCATCCATAATTGCCTTAAAAGCAGCTCTTATTGCAACTTCCGTCTTGCCAAAACCCACATCCCCACATAGGAGTCTATCCATTGGTTTATCAGATTCCATGTCCTTTTTTATTTCTTCTATGGATCTTATTTGAGAATAAGTTTCCTCATAAGGAAAAGAATTTTCAAACTCATTTTGCCAAGTAGTATCTTTCGAAAACGCGTGTCCCTTTATCTTTGATCTTTTAGCATACAATTCTACTAAATCATCCGCTATCTCATCAACTGCCTTTTTAGCTCTTGCCTTAGCTTTTTGCCAGGTTTGAGTTCCCAAAGACGAAAGTTTTGGGCTTTCCCCTCTACTTCCTATATACTTACTTATAAGGTTCATCTGATCTACTGGAACGAATAGCTTATCTGTTCCTCGATATTCAATAACAATAAAGTCTTTTTCAATATTATTTACTTCAATTTTCTCAAGACCCTTATATATACCGATACCGTTATTTTCATGAACAACATAATCTCCAATTTCAAGATCGGAATAATTTATAATATCCCTAGAAGAAGTCTTGTTCTTGGACTTTTTCTTTCGAGCCTTTCTTTCACTACCATAAATTTCCTTATGGGTAAAAACATAAAAGTCTAGATCATCAATATAATATCCACTACTACTCGTAGCATTTGCGATTTGTATAGGGATTTTCTCGAAGCTTTCACCTATGTCGACTTTTGAAACCTGCGTATAATCTTTTTCTAAATAGGCATCCATCAGCTGAGAAGCAGTTTTTTCATTCCCTTCAAGTATTAATACCTTTTTGCCGCTATTAGCAAGTTCTATTGTCCTATCTATAAAATAATCCACCCTTCGGTTGAAATTTTCCGATTCTATAGTTTTTAGCTCGATGATCTTTCTGGGATTAAAAAACTTTGATTTTTTTAGAATAGATGTTAGGTTTATTATTCTAAACTTATCTATTTGTTCATAAATATCATCAATCAGTATTCTTGCATGCTCAAAAGATTTGAAAACTTCGTTATTCTCCATTTGTAGACTCAAATCTTCGAGGAAATTTTCATAAAAGTTATCATAGTCTTCTATAACTCTAGCAACATCATCAAAAAATATCAGACAACTCTTTGGGATGTAATCTAAGAAACTAGAATAGTCATCCTTTCTATAGGAATTTACAAGGTCAATATTACTAACAAACATACTCTCTTCAATAAAAGCTATAATTTGTTTATATTTATCTATGAGCTTCTGTCGATTTATTTCATTTGAATAATTATTTAAAGACATTATTTCTCTGTTAATATTTTTTATAACCTTATCGTAATCGTCTTTTGAATATATAAGTTCAGTAACAGGGCTAATTTCAGCCTCGGAAATCTTTTCTATTGTTCTTTGACTATCCTTATCAAATAATCTTATGGAGTCTACTTCGTCATCAAATAGTTCAATTCTAACTGGATTGTCGTATGAAACGGGCCAGAAATCTATAATAGAACCTCTCTTAGCAAAGTCTCCCTTATTTTCTACAAGAGAATTTGCTGTATAGTTAAGATTTATTAGATTTTCAATGAAGTTATTAACATCAATAATATCTTCATCTTTTATTTTAACAAAAGACATGTTAAATTTATCTAAAGTAGTTAATTTATTTGTTATAGCCTTAAGTGTAGTTATGACTATAAATTTATCCCTCTTTGCAAGCTTAGTTAAAACTTCCATCCTTTGAGAAAGCTTTTTGTTATCTATTGACTTAATATTATAAAAATTAATATCTAAGCTTGGAAATAGATATGCTTGATTTTCTCTAATACCATTTATGCTATCATAATATATTTCCGCTCTTTTTTCGTTTTCTGCTATTATAACAATGCTCTCTTCAAACTTTTCAAACAAAGCAAGGACTAAGTGAGGCTTGAAACCATCAGTTAGTCCTGATAAATATATAGGTGAATAATCATCTATATTATTTTCTATTTGCTTAACTTGCTCTAAAGAGTTGATATTTTCTAATAATTTATTCATCAATATCTTCCACTAATCTAACAGAATTGTACAGATTCATTGAATTATCAATATTTTCTTCTATTATAGTTTCGATAGATTTGCTCGCTATATCAATTTCTTTTCGTATTATTTCAGCTTCTTTTTCACTAAAGCCACTAAGCACAAAGTTTGCCAAATCCATATATTCTGGTTTCTTTCCTACTGCAATCTTTATCCTTGGGAAAGAGTCATCTTGGATTTGAAAAATGATGGACTTCATTCCATTATGGGTTCCTGCGGATCCTTTCTTTCTAATTCTTATACTTCCAAAATCTATATCTATATCGTCATAAATAACGATCAGCTTGTCAGTATCAAATTTATAGAAATTCTTTAAGTCCCTTACAGCTTCTCCTGAATTATTCATGTATGTTTGTGGTTTTACAAGCATTACTTTATGGCCAGAAATTGTTCCCTGGCCATAAAGTGACTTGAATTTAGATTTTTTGACATCAATATTATGTTTTCTAGCAAGATAATCAATAGTCAAAAACCCAACATTATGTCTTGTATTCTCGTATTTTAATCCAGGATTACCTAATCCTACGATATAATACATTATCTACCGTCCACAAAGAGTCCACTTATTGATTCATAAGTATTAATTCTGTGAATTGCTTCAGATAATAAAGGAGCTATAGACATTTGAGTGATTTTATCAATTTTCTTATCTTCACTCAAGGCAATAGTGTCAGTGATTACTACTTCTTTTACATTTGATCTATTTATTTTATCAATTGCATCACCACTAAATACACCATGAGTTGCAACTAGATAAACGTCTTTTGCACCACTATTAATTAAGAAATCACCTGCATTTGTAATTGTTCCAGCAGTATCGATCATATCATCAACAATTATTGCGTGTTTACCCTTGAAGTCTCCTATAACTGACATAACTTCAGAAACATTTGGTTTTGGTCTTCTCTTCTCAATTATGGCTATAGGTAGCTTTAAATAGTCCGCAAACTCTCTTGCTCTTCTAACCCCTCCTAGATCAGGGCTTACTACTACAAATTCATCTGGCCTATCATAAGCAATATCCTTAAAATGAGTTGAAAGATGTCTTATAGCAGAGAAATGGTCAACAGGTATATCAAAATATCCTTGGATTTGTCCAGCGTGAAGGTCCATTGTGATAACCCTATCAGCTCCTGCTACTGTAAGCAGATTTGCTACAAGCTTCGCAGTAATTGGCTCACGACCCCTAGTCTTTCTATCCTGTCTAGCATATCCGTAATAAGGAATAATCGCATTTACGTATCCTGCAGATGCTCTTCTACAAGCATCAATCATAATAAGTAATTCCATCAAATTGTCATTGGTTGGATTAGATGTTGGTTGCATTATAAAAACATCCTTACCTCTGATTGATTCATTTATTTTGATAGAAATCTCTCCATCTTTAATTTTTTCGATATCTGCTTCAGTTAGTTTAACTCCTAGATGTTTAGCTACACTTTCAGCGAGTTTCCTATTAGAGTTTCCTGTTAAAAGCTTCAATTCCCCTCTTTGAATATATGAGCCTCTATTACAGTTTGATGTCATTTTCTCTCCTTTAACTTTTCTTGATCTCTTTTTTTCTTTTTATCTACATAGCCTGCAATGTTTTTTTGCTCTGCTCTTTCTATTGATAGCTCTCCCTTATCAATATCTTTGGTGATAGTAGATCCTGCTGCTACATATCCTTCAGAAGCAATGTTTACTGGTGCTACTATATTAGAATTTGATCCTATAAAAGCACCATCTCCAACTACAGACCTATGTTTAAATTTACCATCATAGTTAACAAAAATCACGCCACAACCGACATTAATATCTTTACCTAGATCACAATCTCCTATATAAGCTAAGTGTCCAGCCTTGCAACCATCACCCATCCTAGCATTTTTAACCTCTACAAAATTGCCGATGTGAACATTCTTACCCAAATGCGCCTTTGGTCTAAGATGTGAATATGGTCCGATGTTACTAGATTCTTCCATGATAGATTTTTCTATTACAGAATTGTCTATTCTCACATTATCGTAAATTATTGAATCTTCAATTCTAGAAGAGCCCTCAATAACACAATTAGATCCAATCTCTGTCCCACCTAGGATTTTAACATTTCCTGATATCACTGTGTCTTGACCAATTTTTACTCCAGGTTCAATTGTAACTGTATCTGGTGTCTCAATTATTACTCCATCGAGCATGTATTCTTCGTTTACTCTTTGTCTAAGAATTCTACTTGCCTTAGCAAGTTCCTTTTTATTATTTATTCCATAGAACAAGTCAGCGTCTTCATTCATAAAAGCCATTGATTTTTCATTTTTTTTATTAAGAATTTCGATGCAATCGGTTAAGTATAATTCGTTCTGGTCATTATCCGCGTCTATTTCTTTAATAGCATTCTTAAGAGAAGCTCCATTAAAAATATAAATACCTGTATTTATTTCATCAATATCTAATTGATCATCTCTAAGGTCCCTGTGTTCGGTAATTTGTAAGAAGTCATAGTTCTTATCTCTAATTATTCTTCCATAGCCAGTTGGATCTGAAACTTTAGTAGATAAGACAGATACACTTACCTTATTTTCTATATGACTATCTACGAACTCCTCGAGTGCACCCTTAGTTATAAGTGGTATATCTCCATTTAAAACAAGAACCTCATCATTATCTTCTATATAATCGCTGCATAGGCTTACAGCATAGCCAGTTCCATAAGGGAATTCTGGACCTATTTGTTGCTCAATTATCTTACAAGAATCGAACATTTCACTTATAGCGTCTTTATTTTTACCGGCGATAATGATAGTTTCAGAATTTTTCAAATTGCTTGCATCGTAGACGTATCTAATTATTTCTTTATTGAGTAACTTGTGAAGGACCTTGCTGGTAGATGATTTCATCCTGGTTCCTTCACCTGCTGCCATTATTATTACTTTCAACATATATTATTCCGGTGCAACTTCAAGAGCAAGTTCCATCATATTTGTGTACGATGTTTGTCTATTTTCAGCACTATCAGCTACGTTTTCAACTAGAGAATCACTAATTGTAAATATTCCAAGGCCTCTCTTGCCATGTTTTCTAGCGGCCATAAATAGGCCATATGATTCCATTTCTACGCATAAAATGTCATATTTCTGTAGGTTTTTAAAAACTTCTTTTGGCATATCATTGTAAAATTGGTCTGATGAATGAACTTGTCCGCAATGGGTAGTATAGCCTAATTCATTTGATTTCTCGTATGCTTGTAATAATAAGTTGAAATCTGGTGTTGATGAAAAATGTATATTTCCAAATAGATTATCGTTGATAGATGATTCAGAACAAGCAGATGATGCAATTACAATATCGTGTAGTTTAACATCTTTTTGCATAGAACCAGCTGTTCCTACTCTAATAATAGTATCTACGTCATAAAATTGAAATAATTCGTTGTAATAAATCATTGATGATGGAATTCCCATTCCACTTCCCATAACAGAAACTCTTTTTCCCTTATAGTAACCTGTATATCCAAGCATTCCTCTTGTTTCGTTAAACTGAGTAACATCTGTTAAGAAATTATCCGCAATATATTTTGCTCTAAGAGGATCTCCTGGCATCAGAACTGTCTTTGCAATTTGATCAGCACTTGTTGCTGATATGTGTGGTGTAGGTATAGTCAAATTTATCTCCTTTAAAATATTCTCACTTATATAATAACATTTTTTATGAAAATTTAAAACAAGACTCCTAAGCTTTATTGGATTTTTCTATGTCCATAATCTTATTTACTCTTCGTTGATGTCTTCCGCCTTCAAATTTAGTATTCACAAATTCATCTACAATCATTCTACATGTTTCAGAACCAATAACACGAGCTCCCATGCATAGGGTATTAGCATTATTATGAGCCCTACTCATTCTTGCTGAGTAAGCTTCAGAAACACACGCCGCCCTAATTCCTTGTATCTTATTCGCTGAAATGCTCATACCAAGTCCAGTACCACAAATTAAGATGGCAAAATCAGCTCTTCCTTTAACCACCTCGGTGCAAGCTTTTTTTGCATAATCGCTATAATCTACAGACTCACTGTTGTAAGCTCCTACATGATAAACCTCATGCCCTAGTTTTTCTAATTCATCCTTAACTACTTCTTCTAAATCAAGACCTCCATGGTCGTTTCCTATTACATATTTCATATTCTCTCCTTTGCTATTAATATACTTTTAGCTAAGTTCTAATCAATTATTAATATCACTTGACTCACTTTATTATATAAATATGGTATAATAAAAACACCCATACGGTATAGATAATAACTAAGGAGAATATATGTTTAAATTTGATTTAGATAGACATGATTATAAATACATTCATTTTATTGGAGTTGGCGGCATATCAATGAGTGGACTAGCTCAATTACTTTTGGCTAAAGGTTATGAGGTTTCTGGATCTGATAGGTCAGACAGTAATATTATCAATCATCTAAGAGAACTTGGAGTTAAGATATCAATAGGACAAAAGGGAGAAAATATAACAAATCCTGACCTAGTAATATATACAGACGCTATCTTAGATGATAACGAAGAATTAATAGCTGCAAAAAAGCTTAATGTACCAGTTGTAACAAGAGGTGTATTTCTTGGGGCATTGATGAGAAATTATAAAAATTCTATTGCAGTATCTGGATCTCACGGTAAGTCTACCACAACTTCTATGATTTCTAAGATTTTAATGCACTCTGATAAAGACGCTACTATCCTGCTAGGTGGTGAATTAGATGAAATGAAGGGTAATGTTAGGGTTGGTAGTGAAGAATACTTGGTAACTGAGGCTTGTGAATATAAGGGAAATATCAGATATTACTATCCACAAACATTAATAGTTTTAAATATTGACGAAGACCACCTAGACTATTACAGGGACCTAGACGATATTGTAGATACATTTAGAGAGTACTTATCTAACCAAGATGAAAACTCAATGACTATTACAAACTTAAATGAAGAAAACAATAGATTGATTTTTAATTCTGTAAAAGGAAAGTTAATAACTTACGCACAAGAAAACGAAGAAGCTGACTATTGTGCTTTCAATATAAAATTTGACGAAATTGGTAGACCTAACTTCGATTTAAGGATGAGAAATGGAGATATAGAACACTTTGAATTAGGTGTTATTGGAAGACATAATATTAATAACGCTATGGCTTCAATTGTTGCCACCTACGAAAATGGAATTGATATTGAAACTATTAGAAAAAACATTCTAAAATACGAAGGACTCGATAGAAGAATGCAGATCATAGGAGAGGTTGATGATGCAACAATAATGACCGATTACGGTCACCATCCTTCAGAGATTAAAGTTACCCTAGATGCCTTAAAAGAGCATACTAAAGGCCGTCTAATTTGTGTGTGGCAACCTCACACCTACAGTAGGACCAAGGCATTGTTTGACGACTTCTTGACTTGCTTCGATTCTAGTGATGAAGTGATTATAACCGATATTTATGCTGCAAGAGAAAAGTTTGATCCAAGTATTCATTCAAAAGATGTTGTTGATGCTTTGGTAAAAAAAGGAATAAATGCAAAATATATTGGTGAGTTTGAAGATTGTAGAGATTATATTTACAAGAAAATTAAAAAAGATGACTTAGTTCTCACAACAGGTTGTGGTAATCCTGATGTTTTGGCGAGAATGATTGTCGAAGATAAGTAAATATTGTATTTAAACAGAGCTGTTAGTAAGAAAGAAATTTGCTTCTAATAAATAAGAAGAATTTTCCTTCTTAAACAGCTCTTTTATGTATTAAGTAAGTTTAGTTATCTACTAAATCCAATGATACAGCCATTGCTTCATCTATTTTTAGCATTATATCGTGATTAAAGCTACCTATTTTTTCTCTTAATCTTTTCTTATCAATCGTTCTAAGCTGCTCCATCAATGCTACACTATTTTTGGGAAGTCCGAACTCGTTACCCTTTAGTCTAACATGGGTGGGAAGCTTGGCCTTATTAAGCTGACTAGTAACGGGAGCAACTATAATAGTTGGTGAATATTTATTACCTACATTATTTTGCACAACAATAACAGGCCTCACACCTCCCTGCTCACTTCCTACAACAGGAGATAAGTCAGCATAAAAAAGATCACCTCTTTTAATTTTCATAGAGTTCTCCTAAATAATTATCTATATGAACAATACTTCCATCTTTTATATAAACTCTAGTTAATCTCATATCTAATGAGGTCATTAGTTCATAAGGTATTGTTCCAATCTTCTTAGCTTCTTCGTAAATGTCTGGGTATAGTATCACCTCATCTTCTATTTTACAATCGATATCGCTTACATCGACCATAATCTGGTCCATGCAGACCCTACCGCAAACCTTAGCAGGCTTACCCTTGACCAAGACTTCACCAATATTGGAAAAAGCTCTGAAAAATCCGTCAGCATAGCCTATAGGAATTGTCGCAATCTTCATTCTACTTTTCGCTGTGAAAGTTCTGCCATAACTTACTGAGTCGCCTTCGTTAATCTCCTTTACGAAAGATACCCTGCTTTTTAATGAAAAAGCCTGTTCAAGTCTAATATCTTTTCTTTCTCTCAAATAATCGGAAGGGTAGATACCATACATAGCAATTCCAATCCTATTCATATCAGAGATAAGATCATGATAAATAGATGCTGCTGAATTTGCTATATGAAATATTTCAATATTAAATTGATCATCGAGCTTCTCTCTTATTTTTTCGAACTTTTCATATTGCTCTTGGGTGAAAGTCTTATCTTCTTCATCAGCTGTAGAAAAATGGCTAAAGGCTCCCTTTATTTTTAATTTATTGAGCTGCTTTAATTTTAAAATTCGATCAAACTCAAATTCTCTGAATCCCAGGCGGGAATGGCCGGTATCTAAGGCTATATGAACCTTTAAATTTCCATCTATACTCTTATTTATCCTTTCTGCATAGGATAAGTCATAAATTGGAATTTCAATGTCATAATCCACACATTCCTTTGCTTCTTCCACGCTGACAAAGCCCAATATAATTATAGGCTTTGTGATTCCAGAAACTCTTAGGTTTTTAGCTTCAAGGAAATTAGCTACAGCAAAATATGATACAAAATCTTCTATGTATTTGGCAATAACTGTTGCTCCCAAGCCATAAGCATTTGCTTTAACTACAGCACAGATATTTTTATTTTCAGATATTTTTTTTATATTTTCGATATTTCTCTGTATTTTATCTATATCAACTTCAATATAATTAGTAAACATTACTACCCCAATAATTTCATAGCAGCTGGGATATTTTCTACAATATCAGATGCTATAATCGAATCTTCGCCTAAGATATTTGATGCAAGATCTCCTGCCAATGAGTGGATGTAGACACCAAGACAAGCTGCCTCGTAGTTATCCAACCTATGTAATAAAGCAGAAATTACTCCAGATAATACATCCCCACTTCCTGCAGTAGCCATTCCAGGATTTCCGATTCTATTTATATAGATCCTAAACCCATCGGTAACTATAGTTTCCTCAGATTTTAATACAAGAATTACTCCGTTATCCCTAGCAAATTTTTTAGCAAAACTTATTCTATCAGAATTAATTTGATTAAGGCTTAATTTCGTAAGTCTAGAGAACTCCATGAGATGTGGAGTTAATACAAGATTTTTGTGATTTCTCAGTATCTTTATATCTTTGCTAACAGCATTCAGTCCATCTGCATCTATAAGTATTTTACCACTAAAGTTGCTAAATATGCTATTAATTAATGAATTTAATGAGTCATCTTGACCCATCCCCGGGCCTATAGCTAATATATCCTTATCCCTTAGATAATAATTTATTTTTCTTAGATTCTCTTCGTTATTAATAATATTAAAAGAATTTAGAGGTAAAATTATCTGCTCATTAGTTTTTATTTGAAGAATATTGCTAATAGACTGAGGAACGATATTATATACTAGTCCAGCGCCAGTTCTTAGAGCAGCCATGGAAGAAAGATATACTGAACCACTCATACCAGAGCTTCCACCTAAGATAGCGATTTTGCCGTAATCTCCCTTGTGAGTATCCTTCTTTCTTTTAGGAAAAATTTTTTTGAAATACTCATCTACATAAACATTTTCTAAGTTTGAATCACATACAGCAAGAGCATAGTCACCATCATGGCTTATGCTTATATTATCTGTCAAGTAATATCCATCTAATAAAACTCTTGGTTTCTTATCCTCATATCTTATTTCTATTCTTTTTTTTAGGATATAAGATAAATTAAAACCATAAGCTTTAATAATAGCTTCTTTTGCTGCAAATATTCCCGAAAGACTCATATCAAAATTTTTACTTTCCCTCGCATGATCTAATTCTTTTTCTGTAAAAATCTTTATGATATTAGATTTTTCCTTAAATTTATTTACACTAACTAAGTCTATTCCAAGCATTATCTAGCCTTAAGATCTTCAAATTGTCTTTCAGTCATTGTGATTATATTTTCCCTGTCGACATTACTAAACTTACCATCTTCATATACAATTTTACCATCTATAATAACATTTTTGATATCGGATTCATAAGTAGAAAAGCACAAGGAAGATAGGAGATCATTGTATGGCTTATGGTTTTCATTATTGATATCTATCATTATTAGGTCAGCCTTATATGATTCTTTAATAATTCCTACTTTATCAAAACCTAAGGCTTTAGCACCATTTACAGTCGCCGTTTTTAACATTTCAAAGTAACTTATTGGTCTACTTGAATAAAGCTTTGAGACAAGCATTGATACTTCCATCTCTCTTAGTATTGATAGCTTATTATTGCTTGAAGCTGAATCAGTTCCTAAGCATACATTAATTCCCTTATCAATTAACCTTGCGAGGTCTAGAAAGCCAGATGATAATTTTAGGTTTGAGCTTGGATTGTGAACAATGCTTACATTATTTTCTTTTATAATGTCCAAATCATTATCTGATAGATATACTCCATGAGCAGCAATGGTTTTGTTTTGAAAGATACCAGCCTTGTCAAAAAGCTCGGTTGGGCTCATCTTATAATTTTTATAGCAATCTTCATTCTCTTTTTTTGTCTCTGATAAGTGGATGTGGATAGGTAGCTTATATTCTTGAGCATAGTCAGATATTTTTTTTAAATAATCTAAGTCCGCTGTATATACAGCATGAGGACCAAGTCCAATATCTATAAGCCCATCATTAGCATATGCGTTGGAAAGATTTATGTTTTCCTTAATCTTGGAAAAATTCTTATCTGGAATAGCTAAGCCTCTAGAAATTTGTGCCCTTATATTCATTTCTTTGCAGGCTCTTACTGTTTCTTCACAGAAAAAATACATATCAGCAAAGCTAGTTGTCCCTGCCTTAATCATCTCTAAGAGGGCAAGTTTTGATCCATAGTAGACATCCTCTGCCTTAAGCTTATCTTCAAGTGGCCATATGTAATCGTTAAGCCAAGTCATCAAATCTGTCTCTGGACCATAGTTTCTAAAAAGTGTCATAGCAACATGAGTATGAGCATTCACAAATCCAGGCATTGTTAGAAAGTTTTCGCCATCTATAACTCTATCACTTTTGAAATCTCCCCTACTTCCTATATAGGAAATCTTGTCATCTTCTATATAAATATTCGCCGTTTTTATTTCTTCATCTTCCATTGTAAGAAAGTGTGTATTTTTAATTAATATATTCATTCTATAAAAGAGCTATCTTGAATCAACCCATAAGGATTAGAGCTTACTATATAGCAAGCTCTCTTATGGTATATTAGCTCTATTCTCCTATCTTTTCTCTTAGTAGTTTATTGATTTCTTGAGGATTTCCCTTGCCTTTAGTTTTCTTCATTGCTTGTCCAACTAAGAAACCGAAAGCTCTATCCTTACCTCCCCTAATATCTTCTACGGAATCAGGATTTTCACTTAAAACCTCATCTACTACTTCTTCTAGGAAAGATGAATCTGATATTTGAAGTAAGTTTCTTTCTTCAGCTAATTTTTCTGGGTCTTCGTTAGATTCATAGATTTCCCTTAGAATCTTTTTGGCAACATTATTATTTACCTTATTTTCCTTTGCCAAAAGAATTAACTTCGAAAAGTTTTCAACTGAAAGTTTCATCTCTGAAGGACTTTCTTCAAACTCGTTTAATCTTCTGGATAACTCTGATAGAATCCAGTTGGCACATGTATTAGGATCATTGACTATAGCATTGGTTTTTTCAAATAGGTCAGCAAGTTCTCTATCATTAGCTAATAAATTCGCGTCATACTTGCTAAGAGAAAGTTCTTTGATATATCTCGCTTCTTTTTGACCTGGCAATTCTGGTAGATTTTCTTTAACGCGATTTATGAAATCGTCAGAAAGCTCAATTAGAGGAATGTCACCTTCTGCGGAGAATCTATAGTCGTTTCCAACTTCTTTATTTCTCATGTGAACTGTTTCAGCCAATTCATCATCCCATCTTCTTGTTTCTTTCACGCCAACTTCACCTTCTTCAAGAAGGGCGATTTGTCTTTTTTCTTCAAATGCTAGTGCGTTTTCTATAGCCTTAATAGAGTTGATGTTCTTAATCTCAGCTATGGCGGTTCTTTGTCCATTTTCTAAGTTTTCGATATTGATATTAACATCAACACGCATAGAGCCTTGAGCCATGATACAGTCTGATACTCCTAAAAATCTTAAGGTAGATGCAAGAGTTTCGACATATTCCCTAGCTTCATCTGGTGAAGACATATCAGGTTCACTAACTATTTCTATTAGTGGGACACCCGCTCTGTTGTAGTCCATAAGGGTCGCATTGTTCTCATCATGATTTGACTTACCTGTATCTTCTTCCATATGAATTTCTGCAATTCTAATATTTTTACCTGACTCTAAAGTTAAGTAACCATTTGTTGCATAAGGCTTATCGAATTGAGTTATTTGATATCCCTTCACAAGGTCTGGATAGAAATACTTTTTCCTATCCATCTTTTGGTCATTTCTTATATCACAATTAAAGGCAAGACCAGCCATAACAGCAAACTCAACTGCCTTTTCATTCATTTGAGGAAGAGTTCCCGGATGTCCTAGACATATTGGACATACATTTGTATTAGGCACTTGTCCGAACTCGTTTTTACAGGAGCAAAACATCTTCGTCTCAGTGGCTAGCTCCACGTGAATTTCTAATCCAATAATTGTTTTAGTTTTCATTTATACTCCTTAAAAATTTCTCGCCTGCATTAATTAACTTGTTATCTTCAAATCTATTTGCTATAAATTGTACTGATCCTGATATTCCCTCTCTAATTGGTAGGGAAAGACCACACATCCCAGCAAGGTTTACAATTACATTGAAGCCATCTGCCTTAAAATCGCTTAAAGGGTCGTGTTCATCATCTGTCAAGTATGGTGGTAGATTCGTTGTGGTTGGTGTTATCAATAAATCAATTTCTTCGAATACTTCTTCTAATTCGTTTTTAATAAGACTTCTCAATTTAAGGCCTTGCTTATAAATTTTTTGATTATCATTTGCTGATAAATACATGGTTCCAAGAGCGATTCTTCTTTGAACCTCTTCTCCTAGGCCTTCTGATCTGCTTTTTACGAAAAGCTCTTCTACACTTTCGTAATCATCTGCCTGGTAACCAAATCTTACACCATCAAACCTACTCATATTTGAAGATACTTCAGAGCTCATTACAACGTTATATACTGGATTTGCATATTTAGCGTACTCCAAATCTATAGGGAAAAGTTCAGCTCCTAAAGACTGTAAAATATCCAAGGCTTTTTGGTAATCTTTCTTTACTTCTTCTTCTATTCCTTCATAAAGGCTTGACTCGGTCTTGATAAAGCCAATTTTTTTACCTTTAAAATCATAATCTTCGTATGAGTACTCGTATTTTTCTAAATTAGAAGTCATATCTTTAGGGTCATGTGATGCAGTTGTATTGGCCAATACTCTCATATCTTCGATATTTTTAGAGAATAGAGAAACTTGATCTAGGGTGTTTGCCATAGAAACTACACCATATCTACTCATTATTGAATAAGTTGGTTTGTATCCTAAAATATTACAGTACGATGCAGGACATCTTACAGACCCACCTGTATCTGTTCCAAGAGCTATTAGGACATCTCCCTTAGCCACTGCTGCTGCAGATCCTGACGATGAACCACCAGGAACTCTTTTATTATCAAGAGGATTTTGGGTAGGACCAAAGTAGGAAGTCTTGCCTCTACCGCCCATAGCAAACTCATCCATGTTAGTTTTAGCTACGATTATGGCATCTTCTTTTAATAGATTTTCTACAACACTTGCATTATATACTGGCTTGAAATTTTCTAGCATTTTGGATGCACAGGTCATTTTCATTTGGTCATAGGATATATTATCCTTAACTGCTACAGGTACTCCAAATAGAGAACCTAATTCCTCACCATTTTTAAGTTTTTCATCTAATTTTTTGGCTCTTTTAATAGAACCATCACGATCAATACTTATATAAGCATTCAATTCGTCGTTTTCTATTTTATCTAAGGTCGTTAAAATATTATCTTCGACGCTTAGATTTCCTTCTTTATAATCTTCTATTAATTTTTCTATATTCATTATAGCTCCTATAATTTCCAATCAAGTCTAAAATAACCAAATTCTGTATCTTTAGCGTTAGCCAAAGCCTCATCTCTTGTAATAGATTCATTAGCTTTATCTTCTCTAAAGATTGCCTTGTGATTTGGTATAAGTTCTGTCATTTTAACTTCATCTGTATCGATAGTAAAGATATCTTCTATAAAATCTATAACAGTATTAAATTTATTAGATAATAAGTCGGTATCTTTTCCCTCTAGACTTAGATTAGCAAGCCTATATATTTTTTCCACTTCTTGTTTGTTCATCTTACATTCCTTCCAATTCTTCTAAGAAATCATATAATTTATCATTCTCATAAATTTCTATTCCTAATTCATTAGCCTTATCTTTCTTTGAACCAGATTTTTCACCAGCTAAAACAACATCCGTATTCTTTGAAACTGAGCCAGTAACCTTAGCTCCGTTACTTTCCAAAAGTTTCTTTATGTCATCTCTTTTATAATTATCTATAGTTCCAGTAATAACAAAAGTCATGTCATTTAAGCTATTACTATTATTATCTGCTTTTACTTCGGATATTTCTATACCTTTTTTCAATAAATTATCGATCGATTTACTAATATTATGGTCTTTGAAGTAATCAACTATATTTTGAGCAGTTATTTCACCGATATCATCAATATCCGAAAGATCTTCTGTACTAGCATTTCTTAGATCATCAAAATTCTTAAACTTATTTGCTAAATCTCTAGATGTTCTTTCGCCTACGTTTGGTATGCCTATAGCGTATATGAAATTATCAAGATTTACTTTTTTGCTAGCTTCTATTGCATTTAAAAGATTCTTTGTTTTTTTATCTCCAAAACGATCTAGCTTAATTAGATCTTCATAGGTTAAGTCATATATATCATCAACTTCATTGATGTCTAGTTCTTCCATTAGTTGGGCTATAGTTTTTTCGGACAGTCCTTCTATATCCATTGCATTTCTTGAGGTAAAATGCTCCATTCTCGCAAGAAGTTGTGGTTTACATGATATAGAATTAGGGCAAATTATGTGAACATTGCCTTGGATTAGCTCACTTCCGCAATATGGGCATTTGCTAGGCTTTTCTATCTCTTTCGTTCCTTCTTGATTTTCATCTACAACTCCTAGGATTTCAGGGATTACATCATTCGATCTTCTGATGAATATCTTAGATCCGATTCTTACTTTTTTCCTAATAATATCATCATAATTGTTTAGGGTGGCTCGACTTACTGTAGCCCCAGAAAATTCAACAGGATCTAGTATTGCACTAGGAGTTACTTTTCCACTTCTTCCTACATTCCACACTACTTCTTTTAGAGTAGTAGTATATTCTTCTGCTTCGAACTTGTAGGCAATTGACCAACGAGGAAATTTATTGGTTGATCCTAAGACTTCTTGAGTTTGTTTGTCGTTAATCTTAATCACAACACCATCAGTCAAAATATCTATTCTTTTTCTTTCTTCCTCTATGAAATCGAGTTCTTTTATAATCTCTTGTAAATTATGAACCTTTTTGTGATAAGGATGAATTAGGAGGCCTTGATCTTTTAGAAACTCTAACATTTCTTCTTCGCTTGAAAAATCTAAGTCATTTGTTGGTATAGCATAAAAGTAGGCTGTTAAATTTCTTTTTGCAGTCTCCTTTGTATCGAGGTTTCTAAGAGCACCTGCTGCAGCATTTCTAGCATTTTTTAGCTGCAATTCATTTTCCTCATT
Source organism: Anaerococcus sp. (assembly GCF_022770135.1). Taxonomy (GTDB): domain Bacteria; phylum Bacillota; class Clostridia; order Tissierellales; family Peptoniphilaceae; genus Anaerococcus. The sequence continues at coordinate 25,939 of NZ_JALEIL010000087.1, forward strand.
GTAACGAGTAAGCTCTGATAGAGGCATTAGGGCTTCGCCCTGTATTTCTAGTAAAGACTCCTCTTTAATTTTATTAGGGATAGATCTAATAGTCCTAACTTGAGCAGAAATCTCTTCTCCTACCGTTCCATTACCCCTTGTCGCTGCATTTACTAAAAGACCATTATTATAGGTTAAGTTTACAGTGAGTCCATCGAATTTATATTCCATTATATATTCAAGTTCAGCTAGTTTGTCATCATGATTTCTGTTATATTCATCTCTTAATCTATTGCACCTATCAATCCAAGCTTCAAGTTCTTCATGAGTCTGGGCCTTATTTTGAGATAGGAGTTTTGTAATATGAAAGTGCTTTTCAAATTTATCCAGTATTTCTCCTCCCACTATTTGTGTAGGAGAATCATCTCTAACATAGCCTGTTTCCTCTTCAAGTTGTCTCAATTCATCATAGATTTGGTCATACTCTCCATCAGAAACTAAAGGCTCATCTAAGGTATAATAGTGATAGTTTAAATTCTCTATTTTTTCTATTAATTTATCTATTCGTTCTCTCTTATCCATATCACACCTTCTCTATTGGAGCGTAATCCTGATTTAGCTTTTTAAGACCTTTTTCATCAAAGGCCACTACAAGCTCATTTCCCTTATCTTGTTTTTTGATCTGTACAACCATACCACTACCCCACTTAGAATGAACTAGCCTATCTCCAACCTTGTATTCATCGTCACTTGCACTGGTTTTATTTAATTTTTTGCCTAAGACTGACTGCCTAGTTTTTTCTCTCATGTAATCTTCTGCCATGGTCTTTTCATATTCTCTTGATGAATATCCATATGAACTAACCTTTTCTTCGACCTTTATGTTATCAATTATTTCATCGATAAATCTAGATGGCTTATAAAATACCGGTTTGCCATAATTTCTCCTTGCCTCGGCACTTGATAGAAATAGTTTTTCCTCAGCTCGAGTGATGGCTACATAAAAAAGTCTTCTTTCCTCTTCAATATTGCCCTCATCGATACTTCTTTTTCCTGGGAATAATCCCTCATCAAGACCAACTACAAATACTATTGGAAACTCTAGACCTTTTGCTGCATGCATTGTCATTAGTGAAATAGAATTATCTGTGCTTTCTGTCTTATCAAGATCAGATAGCAAGGATAGATTTTCGAGATAATCATATATGGTATCTTCTGGATTATTTTCCTGATATTCTGATGCTGATGATATAAACTCATTTATATTATCTATCCTTGCCCTATCTTCAACTGAATAGGATGACTCCAAGGATTTCATATAGCCACTTTTATCTAGTACATCTTCGATAAGGTCAACTATCTTGTAATTATTTACATTATCAAATATTTCTTTCAAAGGTAGGTAAAACTTTTCGGTTGATTTTATAATCCTATCAGAAATCAAAGTATTGAACTCATCGTTTGTAATCAAGTCTAAAATGGCAATATTATGCAAATTAGCAACTCTTTCCAATTCTTCAATAGATTTATTGCCAATTCCTCTCTTTGGCTCATTAATAATCCTTTTTAGAGATAGGTCATCTTTTGGATTCACAATAATTTTTAAATAGGATACCAAATCTTTTATTTCTTTTCTATCATAGAATTTAAGTCCACCAACTACTTTGTAGTTTATTAGGTTCTTCATCAAAATCTCTTCGAAAGGTCTTGATTGGGCATTGGTCCTGTAAAGAATAGCAAAATCCTTAGCTTCATAGCCTTCTTGCATAAGACTTTTTATATTATCAAGTACAAACTTTGCTTCTTCGCTTTCTACAGAATTCGCCTTATATATAACCTTGTCTCCACCCTTATTCTCTGTCCAAAGCTCTTTATCTTTTCTTTCGGAATTATTTTCTATTAGGAGATTTGCAGTGTCTAAAATATTTTCTGTAGACCTATAATTTTGTTCTAGCTTTATTGTTTCAGCATCCTTAAAGTCTTTTTCAAAGTTAAGGATATTTGAAATATTTGCTCCTCTGAAGCTATAGATAGACTGGTCAGCATCACCTACAACTGTGACATTGTTATGAAAACCCGCAAAATATTTAATTAGTTCATACTGACTGTTATTAGTATCCTGATATTCATCTACAAATACATATTCGAATTTCTTTTGATAAAAATCCAAAGTCTCCTTGCTCTTAACAAAAAGATATAAAACCTTATCTATTAAATCATCAAAATCAAGGGCGTTGTAGTAAAACTTCTTTTCTTCATATTTTTTGTAGATTTCATAATATACGTCGCCCTTACTATAGTAAGTATTTAATTTTAAGAATTCATCTGGATCTAAAGATTTGTTTTTGGCAGATGATATCACATTTAAAGCTTCTCGTGGAGCTATATCATCCTTATATCCAAGTTCATTAATTATTTCTTTTATGAGAGTTTTCTGATCACTTGTGTCATATATAGTAAAGTTTCTATCATATCCAATCTTATCGATATTCATCCTCAGAATCCTCGCACAAATAGAGTGGAAAGTCCCAATCCAAAGATGCGATACATCCATATCAAGTAGCCTTGAGACTCTTTCTTTCATTTCATTTGCAGCTTTATTGGTAAATGTTATAGCTATTATATTTCTCGGATCAATATTTTTTTCCTCAATAAGATAGGCAATACTCGTTGTAAGTACCCTAGTTTTGCCAGATCCTGCTCCAGCAAGAACTAACAGAGGTCCTTCACCATGAAGTACTGCCTTTCTTTGCATTTTATTTAATCCATCTAAGTTCATATTTCACGTCCTTCCATCTATCACATTATACCATAAAAATAAAAGAGTAAGTTGTCCTTACTCTTTGCTTTTTTCTTCTTTTAAATTCTTTTCAATAAGTCTTTCCAAAACTATATCATAGCCATTAGAACCATAATTTAATGATCTATTTACTCTTGAAATTGTAGCAGTAGAAGCTCCTGTTTCTTCTTCGATTACACTGTATGTTTTTCTAATCTTAAGAAGTTTTGCAACATGTAGTCTTTGTGCTATTGATTGGATTTCTCTAGCTGTACATATATCAGTAAAGAAATCATAGCATTGCTCGATATCTTCAAGCATTAATACTGCTTCAAAAAACTCATCTATTTCTTTGTTTCTTAATTTATTTTCTTTCATTTGCCTCTCCTATTAATTAATATATCAATTAAGCTTTCGCATAAATTGTTGTTTCTAGCAAGCAATGGTCCATGAAGGTAGGTTCCAATAGTATTCTTATATCTAAAGCCTTCGCTCTTATCTTTGCCATTATTGCCATTACCTTCCAAGACATATGCAAAAGGCTTTTGATTCTTTCCTAAAAATGTTACACCGCCATGATTTTCAAAACCCTTATAAATCGATTTTTTATCAAAAGCTGATTGAACTTTTATGTTACCAGTAAATCTATTTTTATCATCCTGGTTTATTGTGTAGTGGTCAAAAATTTTTAGACCTTCTATTTTCTTATTGTAGGCGTCATAATAGTACTGACCTAACAATTGATAACCGCCACATATAGCTAATAGTATACCATTATTTTCAATGTATTCTACCATACCATCTCTTTTTTTAAGCAAATCCTTTTGCACTATACTCTGCTCATAGTCCTGACCACCTCCAAAAAATACAAAATCATACTTTTTGTAATCAAAATCGTCTCCAAGGCTCACTACTTCGATGTTCGTTTCAAAACCTATTTTTCTAGCTTCATGGGCAAAAGCCATAACATTACCCACGTCTCCATATGTGTTTAACAAATTTCCATAAAGATGTGCAATATTAACAATCATGATAATTCTAATACCTCTCTTAATCTTAGCATAGCTGTGTAAGTTGACAAGATATATATATTATCAGACTGAGCATTTTCTATTATATCAACTATTTCTTTCTCATAGTCAAATCCTTTTATATCTCCTTCATAAATTTCAGCTATCTCAAGTCTTCTTTTCATATCAGAAGGTCTCTTACCAGAGACATAAACATCCTTAATATCCATCTTTCTTAATTTCTCGTAGTGAGAATCGTATATCCAGCTTACATCCAATCCATCTGCATAATTGTCATTTAACAAGCAGATTAGACTTATATCGCTTTTATTTAAAAGCATCAACTCAATAATCTGGTTAAGTCCAGTAGGATTTTTTACAAGGTTAATTATTACATTCTTATCAGCTATCTTAATATTTTCTTGCCTTCCAAATACATTCTTTTGAGACTTTAGTCCAGTATATATTTCCTCATAAGATAATCCTAGCTCTTTAGCAACTGCTAGTGAGGCTAAGGCATTATAAATATTATATAAGCCACCAACTGATATTTCATATTCTTCATTTGCTATTTTAAATGTTGAATGGTCACTTTCTAATTTTTCTAGATTATCAATGCAATATTTTAAGTTCTTAGAGGAAAAATCACATGAAGGACAAGTAAAATCTCCTAGAGACGAGTAATTGACGAGCCTGTACTTAAGAACACTGTTACACTTTGGACAAAGTATACCATCGGAATTTAGTTCCGCATCAAGTATATAGTCATCATGAATATCTCTCTTATCTCTTATTCCATAATAAACTTTTTTGTAGGAGTCCATCTTATCGTAAGCGAAAATCGGAAGATCACCATTAGCTACTATCGTAGCATCAGCCATCTCCTCCATTCCTTCCATCATTTTGTCGAAAATATTATAAATCTCACCAAATCTATCCATTTGATCCCTAAATACATTTGTAAATACAACATAATCTGCCTTAAGGAACTTGCCTATTCTAGAAAGATTTGCCTCATCTACTTCTAGCACTGCGACAGTATCCTCATTTGGTGGATTATCCAATAAAGATGTAATAATACCTTGGACCATGTTAGATCCAGAGTCATTAGTAAAAACATTTTCATAATGTTGTCTTAATATATTTGTCAGAAAATGAGTAGTCATGGTCTTGCCATTTGTACCTGTAACAAATATAAATTTTGTATTCTTGGATAATTCTTTAAGAATATCTTTATCAAGTTTATAAGCGACATATCCTGGTAAGGAAGTAGCCTTATGATTTGTAATCTTTAAAGAAAATCTAATTAATTTTGCTATGTTTTTTATTACTTTACTTTTAAAACTCATAAGTCTACTATATACCCAAAATTATAAACTTTCCATAGCTAGTATAAAATTTCGAAAGAATTTTCATTCTGCTTTAAGTCCATCTTTGAGATGTCTTTGGATTCTATCCTTACAAATTTCTGATTATCTAATTCTCTTATGAATGCTTCAATATTTTCAGTTCTACCTTGTACATAAACTTCAACACTTCCATCGTAGAGATTCTTGACACTTCCAGTCAAATTAAGATCGGTAGCAATCCTTAAAGAGTGAAATCTAAATCCGACTCCTTGGACCCTACCTTTGAAATTTATTTTAAGTCTTTCCATGCTCACCCCTTTAATATACTATAACATTATAAAGCCTTTCTTGTAAAGACTTTACTTTAGCCTTGACATTAATGCCACGTAAGTTATAATATTATTGACACCCCCTATGGGTGTTAAGGAGGTAATATGAAAGAACGTTTTGATGTTAGCGGAATGACTTGTGCTTCTTGTCAGGCTAATGTCCAAAAAGCGGTTCAAAAATTAGGAGTTAATGATGTTAATGTCAATCTTATTAGTGAGTCTATGACAGTTGATTACGATTCTGATAAGATTAGTAATGACGATATTATAAAGGCAGTAGAGAAAATTGGTTATGGAGCAAGTCCTAAAGATAAGGACAGATCAAGCGAGATAAATCTTAAAGAACATGAAGAGATGTCTACAATAAGTAGATTAAAAATTTCCTTCTTGTTTTTAATCCCACTGATGTATTTGGAAATGGGGCCAATGATTAATCTTCCTATACCAAGTTTTCTAGAAGGTCGTGCAGGAGCAATAAATAATGCTTTTGTTCAATTTCTGCTTGCCTTGCCTGTAATTTTTGTAAACCGCAAATTTTTTGTATCAGGCTTTAAGAGCCTTGTTAATAAGGCACCTAATATGGATACACTTGTCGCATTAGGTGCTGGTGCTGCCACTATATTTGGTATATTTGCCATAATGAGGATGTCTTATGCCTTAGGACTAAACGATACCCAAGTGTTAGATCATTATAGGCACAATATATATTTCGAATCAAGTGCAACTATCCTAACTTTAATTACTTTGGGTAAATATTTCGAAGCTAGAAGTAAGGGAGAGACTAAAGCATCTCTCAAACACCTAATGGATCTAGCTCCAAAAACAGCTAAGGTGATTAAAAATGGTGAAGAAATTGAAGTTGCTATTGAAGAAATTGAAATTGGCGATACTATTGTTGTTAGACCAGGAGAGTCTATCCCTGTTGATGGTATTGTAACAAAGGGCTCTTCCCTAGTTGATCAGGCCGCAATTACTGGTGAAAGCATACCAGTAAATAAAAATCCTGGCGATGAAGTAATATCTGCAAGTATTAACAAACAAGGATCTTTTCAATTTAGAGCTAAAAGGGTTGGTGAAAATACTACCATCTCACAAATCATAAGCCTTGTTAATGAAGCAAATGAAACTAAAGCACCAATCGCAAAATTAGCTGATAAGATATCAGCAATTTTTGTTCCGATGGTAATAGTTATTGCAATTCTAACTTTTACTATATCGGCTTATCTTACAAAAGATTTTGAATTTGCCTTAAATCTTATGATAGCAGTTCTCGTAATATCTTGTCCATGTGCCTTAGGTCTTGCAACTCCAATGGCGATAATGGTTTCAACCGGTAAGTCAGCAGAGTTAGGTCTTCTGTTTAAAAGCGCTGAAAGCCTAGAGAACCTTCATAAGATTGATTCCATCCTTCTAGATAAGACTGGAACAATTACAGAAGGTAAGCCTGTAGTTACTGATGTTTATACAAAAATGGATGACAAGGAGTTCATCTCTATTGCAAGAAGTATAGAAGAAGCTTCCGAGCATCCTTTGAGCAATGCAATTGTAGAATTTGCTAATAGCAAAAATATTGGTCCTAAAGAAACTTCAGACTTTAATTCTATAACTGGAATGGGGCTTGAAGCAAAAATAGACGGCAAAATATATTATGCAGGAAATATAAAACTTATGAACGATAAAAATATTTCTGTAAAAGATTTTGAAGAAAGATCTATCTCATATTCAGAAGAAGGAAAAACATCCATGTATTTTGCTGATGAAAATGAGGTCTTAGGCTTAATAGCGGTTCAAGACTTGGCAAAGGATAGTTCTATTAAGGCAATAGAAAAATTAAAAGCAATGGGCTACCATATTGCAATGCTAACAGGTGATAATGAAAAAACGGCCGAAGCAATTAGAAAAAAACTGGCTATAGATGAAAAATACGCCGAGGTCCTTCCACAAGATAAAGACAAAGTTGTAAGAAAACTTCAAGAATCGGGTAAAAATGTAGCGATGGTCGGAGACGGGATAAATGATGCCCCAGCACTAGCAAGATCTGATATCGGTATAGCTATTGGAAGCGGAACTGATATTGCTATTGATTCAGCAGATGTAGTATTAATTAAAAATTCCCTACTAGATATAGTTAATTCGATAAGACTATCTAGTAAGACCATCAAGATAATAAAGGAAAATCTCTTTTGGGCATTTTTCTACAACATTATCTTAATACCAGTAGCTGCCGGTATCCTCTACCCTAGATACGGTATAACCTTAAACCCTATGTTTGCGGCCTTGGCAATGAGCATATCCTCAGTCTTTGTATGTCTTAACTCACTTAGACTTAGGAACTTTAAGCCAGAAGAAGAAGAAAGTAAAGAAGAAAATATAATAATTAAGGAGAATGAAATGAGTGAATTAAATAAAATGATTGTTAAAGTTGATGGAATGAGCTGTGAGAATTGTGCAAAACACGTTACAGAAGCCCTAGAATCCGTATCTGGAATAAAAGAAGTAAATGTTAACCTAGAAAATAAAGAAGCTAATGTAGAATATTTCGGATCAGTAGATGAAGATGAAATTTCAAAGGCAATTAGTGAAGCAGGTTATGAATACAAGGGTATAGAATACAAATAATGCATGCTGATAACAAAAAAACTATCAGGAAACTTAAAACCGTCGGTGGTCAAATCGACGGTTTAATTAAAATGATCGAAGATAACAGATATTGTATAGATATCTCAAACCAAATTATGGCTTCAATCTCTATTCTTAAAAATATAAATAAAGAAGTCCTCCAAGCTCATCTAGAACACTGTGTATACCAATCTCTTAATAGTGATGACGAAGAAGACATTAAGCAAAAAATTGAGGAAATAGAAAAAGTTATCGATAAACTCAATAAAATTTAAGAAGTGGGTATATATTTGATAGTAAGCGAAAACGAAATTAAAGGAGAATAAAATGACTGAAAAATATAACAATGAAAATTTTGCAGGTGAAGTTCGTGAATATGTAGTTAGCGATAAGGTGCTTGCTAAAATTACGAAAAAAGTTGTTGATAACGTAGACGGTGTTCTAGACTTACAAGGTGGATTTTTTGATAACCTAACAAGTTCTTTTTCATCAGATGAACAATCAACCTCTGGTATTTCTATAAATCAAGCTGATAAAGATTCTGTTGTTGAAGCAGGAATCATCCTTGAATACGGCAAAAGAGCTGAAGAAGTATTTAGAAATCTAGATAAGGCTATCAAAAATGAAGTTAAAAACTTAACAGGTATTAATGTTAAAGCTGTTAAAGTAAATATTGTTGATATCCTTACAAAGGAAGAATTCAATAAAAAACAAAGACAAGAAGAAGAAAAAAAGCAAAAAGAAATTTAATTAAGAACTCCCCTCTATCTAGCTGATAGTGAAGTGTACCAATAAAACTGGACATAATATTAAATTAGTTATTTACAATAGGATGCTTGCCTATACTTTGTAGGCGGCATCCATTTTGTTTTTGATTGGATTCGCTCATTATTAAAATAATATATATATTCATCAATATCTTTTGAGAACTCATCAAAAGAGCTATAGCTCTTTTCATATCCATAATACAATTCATTTTTTAATCTAGCGAAAAATGATTCCATAATAGAGTTATCATAACAGTTACCTTTTCTAGACATAGACTGATTTATCTTATGCT
>NZ_JALEIL010000107.1 GCF_022770135.1 Anaerococcus sp.
TTGTGGAGATAGTAGGTAAAGGCATTGTCTGTCTTTTTGACTTCCATTCCCCTAATAACTGCAACCAAAAGTCCTAAGAGGAAACCTAGGATTGTAGAAACTATGGCTATGATTAGAGTATTTACCACACCCTTTAGGAAAAGAGTAGAGTAGGTTGCCCAAATCGATTTAACTTCATCGACAAAGCCTGCACTTTCTTCCTCATCTGCAGTAAGCTTGGTCATTACTCCCATAATCTCCGCTTGTTCCTTTTCTATATCCATAGATGAAAGAACCTTGTTCACTTCTTCTGTTAGAGGAGAGTTTTTAGCAATCCCCACTCCTACTGTCGTATCCTCATCATTAGTCTCAAAGCCATTTGCTTCGTCGAATGTTACATAAGTAAGCTTTGGGTTGGCGGCTACAGCAGATTCAGCACCTGCTTCTTCTGAGATATAGCCGTCAATTGTTCCAGCATTTGCTGCAGCAATCATAGTAGGGAAGGAGTCCATGGACTCTTGCTTATTAACGCCTGCCATCTGATCGATCATAGCTACGTGGAAGGTCCCTAGTTGGGCGGTAATCTTTGCTCCTTCAAAGTCATTAATGGACTTAGCATCCTTGTACTTTGAATCCTTTTGGGTAACTACAACCATCTTGGCGTGGTAGTAAGGAACAGAGAAGTCGATTTGCTCGAGCCTTTCAGCAGTTGGGCTCATACCAGCAACTATTGCATCGATCTTGCCACTGGTTAGGGCAGGTATTAGCCCGTCCCATTCTATCTTGTAGATTTCAAGTTTCTTGCCTAGACCATCGGCGATCTTCTTGGCAAATTGGACGTCATAACCGTTGGCATATTCGCCCGGGGAGTTGGCTACAGGATAGCCTCCATTTTCATCACTTACTTCAGAGAAGTTAAAGGGAGCGTAGTTTACTTCCATGCCTACTCTGAATGTGTCTTCTTCGCTTGCATTAACCTGGCCTAGGGGCGTAATGATTAGGATAAGTGCAAGGATAATCTTTACTAGCTTTTTCATAATAATTCCTTTCTTAATAAATTTGATTGTAAAATAAAAGTCCTTACTGCTCCAAATGGAAGCAATAAGGACGAAAATTCGCGTTACCACCTTAATTTTAGCTCATCTCACGATAAGCTACTCAATAAGTACAATCATACTCTCTTGCTATAACGGGCAAGTCCCGCTGTCAGATCAAATATCCCCAACAAAACTCAAAGGCTTTTTTCACCAAAACTTAAAATCTCCATTCACACCAGCTAGGATTCTCTTTATTCTAAAATCTTTGGCTACTCCTCTTATCACTGTTGTTGCTTATATATTACACTCAAAAAAATATAATGTCAAATTTATTTTTGGGGTAAAGTGTTATAGAGGTTAATATGAATATCAAAGACAGACAATTAGAAATTATAAGAATCTTACAAGATAGGACCAGCCCCATATCTGGAGGAAGCTTAGCAGAGAAATTCGGCCTAAGTCGTCAGGTTATAGTCAAGGATATCTCTATCCTTAAGGCGAGTGGATATCAGATAAAATCAAACAACAAGGGCTACTGGCTAAGTCAGTCTTCGAAGATACAATTCATCATAAAATGCTCCCACAGGGACGAGGAAATAGGAGATGAGCTAAATATTATAGTAGATAGGGGAGGAGAGATCCTAGATGTTTTCATCAACCACAAGACCTATGGACTTATCAAGAAAGAATTAAATATCAAATCAAGGAAGGGCGTAGATGTCTTTATCAAATCAATAGACGAATCAACTCCTCTAAAAAATCTAACAGAAAATATCCACTATCACACCATAAGGGTGGATAATGACTTCGCCAAAGAAAGTATAGAGGCTAAGCTTAGGGAAAAAGGGATACTAATAGACTAGGACCTATAAGAAAATCTTATTAGTAAAAAGCCTAAGCCCTATTTATCTTCTTTAAATACCTATGTAAAATAACTATTATTTAAAAATATATTAAATTGAATTTAATTTAGATAGTGTTCGTATAATTGTGTAAAAAGAAAAAGGAAATAGAGAAATCATAGGCTTAGATTTAAGTGCTAGTGAAAGTGAGTACTCATGGTCAAATTTCTTTGAATATCTAAAAGCTAGAGGACCATCTGGACTTAAAATGATAATATCAAATTCCCACAAAGGTCTAGTAAAAGCAATAAAAGAAACATTCGTAAATGTAATATGGCAAATATGCCAGGTTCATTTCTTAAGAAATATCCTATCAAAAACACCAAAGAAAAACACCGAAGAATTTAGAAAAGACATCAAAGCACTATTTAAAATCTAAGACATAAACATAGCAAGAAAAATGAAAGATGAGATATTCTTAAAATTCGAAAGCGAAAAGAAATTTCAAAACTTGTTAAATACCTTAAATTAAGGATTTGAAGATACTTTTGTCTATTTAGATAATGATGTAATTCAGGGCAGATTAAGATCAACTAATTGCTCAGAAAGACTAAATGAGGAAGTTAGAAGGTGTGAAGAAGTAATCAGGATATTTCCCAATGAAGATTCAGCTATAAGATTAATATCTAGCCCGTCGGTTTTTGGATAACATCTTCTAAATTATATATTAGAATGAAATTTGTGAATATTGTGCTAGTAAATTTACACAATATTATGGATTTGAGTGTTTAGGTGGAGTAATTATTGAAAAAACAATATTTACATATATAGTTTTAATAATTAAGTGAGGAATTTAATACGATATGGATAATAATTTAGATATAGAATATAAACTCATACCTTATGATGAGAAGGACAAAATAGAAGAGTTTGACCTTGATGAGATTATTTTTGACTTAGATAGTGAACTTGATTTATTAGGGAGTAAGGCTGATAAGTTAGATTATTTAATAGCTATATCAAGCGGTATTGTTTGTGGGATGCTTGATATCCTTTGGGTTAAAGATTTTGATCTGGCTAGAGGACGTGATATTGCTAGTGATAAGGTAGATGATTTTGTAAAAAAGACTGCAGAGGTAGTGGAAGGAAAAAAGTTTGAAAATCTGAGTGATGCAGTTAGGGCTTTAGAGAAAAAATTTCCTATACCATCTGACGGTGCCATTGCAGATTTTGGCGGAGCTCTTCAGCACCATTTGAGGGATTTTGCCCACCATCCAACCCTTGTAGGTCTGGCTTTTTCTATGTTGACTCAGTTTACAGGGAAATCCTATGGAACTAATACACAAGGTAAGTTCATTATTGTTGATGTTGCTGAAAATAGTAAGGCTTTTATTGGAGAAAACCTTGGGGACAAATTAATAAAAGGGACAATTATCTGGTTTTTTCACCTTGTAAGTGATATGGCTGGATCAAGTATGACTGCAGGATTAAGTGGTGGCACAGGTATTCCTGGACCAATCCTTAGCTTGGCAAAAGAGATTTCCGTCCTACCATTTTTTAATAAAATAAATATACAAGATGACATGTCTCTTTCAGTTTTTTTATCAAAACTATTTAATGGTACACTCTTGATGAAAAGAGATGAAAAGGGACAAATAATCAAGGATTCTGTATATAAGTTTGACTTGCGTGGTGAGTTTGGTATTGCCTTAGAACTTGGAAAACAAGCCATTCCTGTCCTTGCTAATGAATGTATAGTTAGAGGATTTTATTTTATAAGACACTTAGCCCTTGCTATGAAAGAAGTCAAAGTTTCGTCATTTAAAGATATGAGAAAAATTGATTGGGACCTAGTAAAACCTGTAGATAATCCGACAATTTCTCGAATGTTGGCAATTTCTACAGGAGTTTTTACTAGCCTCGACCTAGGAGAAGCAATTTTAACTCAGAAATACTGGCTATCAATTAATTATGTTGGGGTAGGTAGGTTTGCTCTAGCTATTTCAACTGATTTGAGCTATGGCTTAAAAAAGAGGAATCTTAAGAAAATAAGGACTGCCTATGAAAGAATCCAAAGGCAAATTCCTATAAACCCTAGCAACCAAGAAATGGGAATAAAGCTAAGTGGTGATATGAATAAGCTTTGTTTAAGCCTTGAACAAGCTGAAATTTTATTTAATATTGAATATTTAATAGTCTTAAATGATATAGAAAATACCGATAATTTTATGGCCAGGGGTAAGGCTTTTGATTTGAAAATTAAATGGCTAGCTGAGTGGAAACAAATTATAACAAAAAAATTCGAAACTTTTACTCAAGTACCTGGAGCAGTGATGAATTGGTATTCTCAGGACGAATTAGAAGAAAAAATCATCAAACAAAATCCTACTAAAGCTTGGTTTAGGTTAGTTCTATTAGAATCAATGCTTTTTGAACCATATTATCCCTTAAAAGCTGTAAAGAATAAAAAAGATAAGTACGCCTTGTCAAAACGCTACAATTCATTGAATAAGCCTATAAATAGATTTAATAAAGAAAAAGCAAGTCTGTTTTTAAATGAACAATTTACGGGGATGTATTGCGAAGAGGGTTATGTAGACCGACTTAGAAAATCATATAATAAACAAATAAGAAATCTTAACCTGTTTTTTAAGCTAGATATTAATAACTTACCTGTAACATATGGTATTGTGGCAATAAGATTTCTAGGTTTTGGATTTACTGGAGCTATCGCTGCAGTGGTAGTTCAGGGGAAGAAAAGTGCTATTATCGAAGCAGCAAAATTACTAACTTCTCTTAGAGAAATATTCTTAGTTGATGATAAGGCTTTTGAATTTTCTATTAAAGTATTAGAAAAATATACTGAAAGTATTACAGAGATTGAAAAGAATCTAGTAGATTTAAGATTAAAAAGGGAGAGTTTGGAAAGTAAAGAGAAAAGCGACAATGAAAAACATATAAAAAATCTCGAAGAAAATGTAGAGGTAATGAAAATAGCAAGAAAAATTATGATAAAAATGAACAATGATTTTAAATACTTGGATAGTAAAAATTAAGCTATACACTTTTAAGTGAACTAAAAAGCCATTTATGATACACTTAAATTACACGAAAAAACTTTAAGGAGTATCAGAATGGCTTACAGTGATCTTACCATAAAAGAGTTAATTTAGATAGAGCAATACTTTACCTTGGTACTTGAATTAATATAGGATAAACAAAAACAATATGATTTAGCTTATTATACTTAACTTATATGCTAATAATTACAAATTAGTAAGAGTCTAAAAATAATACAAAACTCTAAAATATTTGCCACTGTATATACAATGGAATAAATTTGTGTTACAATATTATTTGAAAATATTTTGGAGGATTTTATGGAATTTTTAAGAAAAAAGGGGATAAATTTATCCTGGAGAACTTATTTTATTGATGCTTTGGGAGCTATGGCCTTTGGTTTGTTTGCTTCCCTCTTAGTTGGAACTATCCTAAATAGCCTAGGACAAAGCTTACATATTAGATACCTATCAGAAAGGCTATGGCCTTTGGCAAACTCTGCCAGTGGAGCAGCCATTGCAGTTGCTATTGCCGCAAGTCTTAATGCGCCCAAGCTTGTCCTTTTTGCTTCTACTATTGTAGGACTCGGGGCCTATGAGCTGGGAGGTCCTGTGGGAGTTTTCATTGCGACGATTTTTGGAGTTGAATTTGGTAAGCTTGTCTCAAAATCTACCAAGCTTGATATAATCATCACTCCCAGCATTACGATTATTGTGGGACTCTTGGTGGGTGATTTTATAGGGCCTTATGTAGCTAGCTTTATGAAGGCTATCGGCTTATTTATCATGAAGGCGACCGAGCTTAGACCATTTTTTATGGGAATTGTTGTAGCGGTTACTATCGGTATGGCCCTTACTCTACCGATTTCATCTGCGGCGATTTGTATGATGCTTAGTCTAGAAGGCCTTGCAGGAGGAGCGGCTACAGTCGGTTGTTGTGCTCAAATGATAGGATTTGCTGTAATTTCCTACAAGGATAATGGCTTGGAAGGACTTCTCGCCCAAGGGCTTGGGACCAGTATGTTCCAAGTGCCAAATATAATCAAGAACCCTTGGATTTGGCTTCCACCAACCCTTGCAAGCGCCATAATTGCTCCAATCGGAACTTTAGTTTTTAAGATGAAAAACACTCCCCTAGGCTCAGGAATGGGTACAAGTGGTCTGGTAGGACAAATCGGAACGATTAATGCCATGGGAATTAGTGCGATATTTAAGGTGATTCTCCTTCACATAATCCTTCCAGCCATCCTTTCTTATACAATTTATAGGCTAATGAAGAATAAGGGGCTGATCAAGGACGGAGATATGAAGATTGATTTTTAATTAATATTTTCCTTATGAACTTTAGTTCAAGTATGGCTTTGATTAATAATAGTGAATTTATTTAACTTAACATATGATAATTTAAAAGTATAATAATCCTACATCTGAGGAAATATCAGATGCTAAGAAAAGGAGATTATATGCAAAAGAAAAATATAAATTTAGATAAATTCAAAATCAAGCTTCACGAGGGCTCTTCTGTAAAGAAGGTCATAGCTGTAATGAGTGGTAAGGGAGGAGTTGGCAAGTCTTCAGTTTCATCCCTTCTTGCCTCAAGCCTTAACAAGAAAGGCTACAAAGTAGCAGTATTTGATGCTGATATTACAGGTCCTTCTATGGCAGAAGCCTTTGGTATAGATGAGCCAGTTAGGGGAACCAAGGAAGGACTAATGTATCCAGCTATCACTCGTGATGGTATCAAGCTAATTTCAGTAAATATGATTTTACGCGAGAAGACTGACCCAGTTGTTTGGAGATCATCAATCGTAACCAACGTCCTAAAACAATTCTATACAGATGTGGATTGGGGCGAGATTGATTACATGATAGTGGATATGCCTCCAGGAACTGCTGACGTACCACTCACAGTCTTCCAATCCCTACCAATAGACGGAGTAGTTGCAGTAGCGACTCCACAAGGCTTGGTAGAGATGGTAGTAGAAAAATCTATCAAGATGGCCAAGATGATGGGCAAGAAAGTCATAGGTATGGTTGAAAATATGTCCTACTTCGAATGTCCTGATTGTGGAAGTAAGCACGAGATATTTGGAAAGAGTAGGCTAGGAGAAGTGGCAGAAAAATACGACATAGACACCCTTGCCAAGCTTCCAATTGACCCACAAATAGCAGAGAAAATCGACTCAGGTCTTGCTGAAGATATAGATATGAAAGAGTTAAGTCCAATTATAGAAAAGATTGAAAATCTATAGGTAATAATATGTTTAAGAAAATTCTAGCAGGGATGATGTCCCTTATAATCCTTCTCCCACATCTTGCTATGGCAAGTGACTTTGATCCCAACAAGGATGATGTAATCTACGGAGTAGCCCTTACAGAAGATGAGAAGGCTACAGTAAATAAGTCTATGGGAGTTAAGGAAGATTCTAATATTTCCTATGTCGATGGAAGTGATCTTGAAAAATATCTAGGATATTCAACAGCAGATTCTAATATGATATCTTCAGTCCTAGTCAAAAGATCTACCAAGGATAAGGGAATCTCTGTTAAGATTAAGACACCAGCTAACATTACAGAGATCACAGAAGGTCAATATACTAATGCTGCCATAACAGCAGGCATAAGCGATGCAGACATTGTAGTAGCAAGCCCAAGACCTGTTACTGGCGAGTCAGCCTTAGTTGGAGTCTATAAGTCTGAAGAAATGCGAGGAGTCGACCTTGATACTCAAAGGACTCAAACTGCCCAAGAAGAACTTGAGACAGTAAGCGAAGTTGCTAAAGAAAACCAAGGAAAAGAAAACTTCGATACAGACAAGCTCGATACTGTTGTGATTGAAGTAAAACAAAAACTTAGCGACTACAAGAAAGAAAATGGGGAAAATGCATCCGCAGATCAGATAGCAATTTACATCAAGGATGCCCTAAATAATGTAAATATGGACAATGTATTGTCAAATAATAATATCCAAATCCTAGTAAATTATTTTGAAAACTACCAAACAACTTCCGCCATAGATAGTGCCGAAGTTAGGGAGAATCTCACAAAACTTGCAGGAGATATTACAAGTAAGGCCGGCAAGTTCTACGAAGACAATAAGGATAATATAGACAAGGTAGCCACAGACGTAAAAGACAGCGGCCTATGGGATTCCATAGTAGAATTCTTTAGATCGGTATTTGAATCTATAACAAATGCCTTTAATGGCTCAAATGAAGATGGATCTAGTGAAAATTAAATAAAACTTAGGGAGCGGTCACAGATCGCTCCTTTCGAATCTAGGAGTATTAGAATTTAACTTGCTCGAATTTAAAATTGTTAATAAATATGTTTTTAAGGAGAATTTATGAAAGTTAAAAAAATAAGCATAAAATGGATATACTTTTATAATTTAATTGAATTTTTAGCCTTCGCTCTAGCAATTAAGTTTATGAGTTCAAGTCTTAAAATTCGGTATATATTCTTAGTTTTACTTGTACAAAGTACTTTTGAAACTATATTCTATTACAAAACAAATGATAAATCCTTTGAACCAATCTCCTATGATAAGGCTATACCAATATTTTTATTAGCTACTGCTTCAACAATAGTTTTAGTAGGAAGTATTTTGTTTATATTATATATTTTAGGATAGAAAATTATTTTTAACTTAATATAAGTACCCTCTAGCTTGTGATTTCTAGAGGGTATTTTTGATATTTGTCAAATCGTTTAGTTTTATAAATATCCCCGTTCTAAAATTAAAAAAATTCCTGTATAAAAAGCTACCCTCTTTAAATCCTTAATAAATATGAATAATCATCGTACCATCGTTAGAGACAAGCCCGTCGGCTCATTGAGACTCTCTTAGGAAATTTACCTCTCATAGCCGGTAGGTCAAGGAATGCCTGCCGGCTGATTGAGGCTGCCTGCCGGCTGATGGAGGCTATTAGCACTTCGGCTTATCGAGACTTTCCTTTTAGCTTCTTTTAACTATAATAGTACGATTTATTCATTCTGCAACAGCCTCTATTGCTTGTGGTTTTTTATTGGTAGTATTTAGCCTGGGATTTAAATAGTTTGGAGTAGGTGTTGTCGTATTGCATTAGATTTTCGTGGGTGTCGTAGGCTGCTATTTTTCCTTCGTCTAGGAGGAGGATTTTGTCGGTGAATCTTGACGAGCTCATCCTGTGGGAGATGAATATTACAGTCTTACCCTTAGTCATATCGTTAAATTCCTCGTAGATTTTAGCTTCTGCTAAGGGATCAAGGCTTGCTGTCGGCTCATCTAGGATGATTAGGTCGGGATCTTGGTAAAGGCACCTAGCTATGGCAAGCTTTTGCTTTTGACCTAGGGATAGGTCAGTTGCTTTTTCGTAGATGTCCTTATTCATATAGGTATCAAGGCCATATTCTAAATCAGCTATCTTTCTATCGAGACCTAGCTCTTTTAGAATTTCGTCTGTTTTTTCCTTCTTGTAAGCCTTATTTCCTATTATATTTTCCTTGATTGTAAAAGGCATGATGGAAAAATCCTGAAAAACGGCAGACACTTTTCTATAGAGAGACTTCTTATCGATATCTTTGATATTTTCTCCATTGTAGAGGATCTCTCCCTTATTTATTTCATAAAATCTTGTTATTAACTTTACTAGGGTAGTCTTTCCGGCGTTATTTACTCCAACTATGGAGATTTTCTCGCCCTTTTTTATCGTAAATGAAATATCATCGAGGATTTGCCTGTCACTTCCTGGATAGGCAAAGCTTACATTTCTAAACTCAAGGCTTTCGAAATCCCCTGCCTTTTTATTTTTTATTTCACTAGAGCCTTCTAGATTTATAAAATCATAAAGGGGGATGAGGTTGGCAAGGCTTAGGATAAAGTCGCCTGTTTCGGTAAACATGTCCTGGAAGGCCTTCATAAAGTTTTCGTTAGCTGAAATTATTAGTGAAAACTCGCCGAAAGTAATCTGTGGACCATAGGATGCTGATAGGGTCCTCATTGCCACATAGGTGTAGGAGATAAATCTTAGGATAGTTTCTAAAAATATTTTGATAGCACTCATGTTTGCCTCATAGGCATATCTCTTGTTAAATTCATTAAGCATCTTTCTAAGGTAGCCTGTGACCTTTGAGTTTATCAAGTCTCCTAGGTCATAGACTCTTATTTCTTTTTGATAATGAGGTCCACCCATAAGGGAGAAATAGTAGGAGAATCTCCTATTTATATCTACAATTTCTAAGTCAAATTTTCTGGTATAGGCAGATTCTTTGAAGCTCGTTACAATTATCAGTAAAGAAATTCCTATAGAAAAAGCAACTAGGTAAGGGGAGAAATTTATTATAATTATTGCTGTAGCAAGCATGGTTGAAATACTTGTTATTATTTCTCTAAGACACCACAAGAGATTATGTATTGATCCCATATTGATGGCTGCATTGGCCTTTTCCTTTAGGTCTAGGGTGTGAGGATTTTCTATATTTTCGTAAGATAGGTCCATGGCTTTTTTGGCAAGCTCAAAGGTTAGGTAGTCATTTATTCCCTGGCGTCTTACAAATTCTTCCCTGCTAGATACCCTGGCAACTATCTCTAGGAGGATTTTTCCTAGAACTAAGAAGCTTACAAGCCTTGCAAAATCTGGGATAGGTCTGGGATTGGTGATTTGATTGATAAAAATCATTGGCACAAAGATATCTACCAGGCTCTTTGCCGAATTAATTAGGGCGTTGAGGAGGATAATTATTAGATAGATGGGATCATTTCTCCCAATGATTTTGGCAAATAGCCATAGGGCTTTAAATTTATTTTTCATTAGCTTCCTCCTTGTAGTATTTTCTTTGAGATTCGTACATTTCTTTATAGAGTCCGTTTTTAGCTAAGAGCTCTTCATGACTGCCGATTTCTCTTATCTTTCCGCCATCGAGAAGCATAATTTTATCGCAGAATCTGGTTGAAGCTAGCCTGTGGGAGATAAAAATCAGGGTCTTTCCCTCGCTTATCTTTTCTAAGTCCCTGTAGATTTTCTCCTCGGCTAGTGCATCGAGGGCAGCTGTTGGCTCATCCATGATAAGGGCTTTGGCATCTGTCCTATAAATAGAACGGGCTATGGCAAGCTTTTGGTTTTCTCCTCCAGAAAATAGTGTTCCATCCTCGTGGATATTTCTAGTCATTTCGGTGTCTATGCCCTTAGGAAGCTGGTCGAGCTTGTAGGAAAGGCCCGCCTTATTTATCGCTTCTATTACTTTTTTCCTATCGATATTCTTATCAGTCCCTGCCACATTTTCTGCAATAGATACGGAAAGAGGCTCTACATTTTGAAGGACTGTGGCGAAGGCTTTAAATCTTTCCTTAAGGTCAAGCTCATCGGCATTTATCCCATTTATTAAAATCTCACCTTCAGTCGGCTTATATAGACCCAGGATTAGGGAAACTATGGTAGACTTGCCAGCTCCATTTACCCCAACTATGGCGACTTTCTCTTTTTCTTTAATGCTAAAGGAGAGATCATCTAGGACCTTTTTACTAGAAAGAGGGTAAGAAAAGGACACATTTCTAAATTCTATTGCCAAAGGACCTCTAAGCTTCTTATCTCCACAAGTTGACTCTAAGTCATCTCTTATCATATCAAAGCCGTCTCCTACATACATGAGATTGGCCCTGGTTTGGGCTAGATTTGTCACAAGGGCAAGGGATACCTTGCTTAGAATTGCCACGGAAGTAATCATTAGGGTAAGATCCTTGAGACTTATCTCATGAGAGATGATTTTTCCAGTCAAGAAATAATAACAAATTGCCTCTATCCCAACCATGGCTATGGCAAGGATAGGAGATAAGAGTATCTCAGGTTTGATGAAAACTCTAGAAATTCTTACTACATCAGCTACTAGGGGATTAAATCCTTCGATAAATCTTTCCTTGAAGGAGAAAATCCTAATATCCTTGGCAAAGCGAAAGTCGCTAGCTTCACTATAAAAAGAAGAAGTCTTTCTCCTTACCTTGTTAAGCTCTCCTGTATGCTCGTGCCTATATTTATCAGTATAGTTTCTAACTACAAGTTGGACTAGGATAGAAACTAGGGCAAAGACACAGATTAGGGGATTAAGCCTTGCCATAATTACTGAAATTACGACAAAGGAAACTATGCTTGAAAGGAGGGGATACATATCGTGATAAATCCCCTCAAGACCCTGGCTGTTGTTAGAAAAGGGCTCAAAGCCTCTAGTAAATTCTCCCATAAAAAGGGAATTTTCCCCAAGACCATAGTCCATTTTCATTATAGTTCCGGTAGCCTCTACAAAGAAATTAAGCCTAGTATCCATATAGGTTGGATAAGTTTTACGTTCGATTTGCATAGAAATCAAAGAAAAGGCGAAAATTACAAGGCTATAGGCTGTGATTGTAAGAATCATAGTCCTAAGATTGCTACCTTTATTTATAAGATCTACCAAATAATACATTATAAAGGCTTGTAAGATAGGTATCAGTCCATTTACAAAAGGATAGATCAGTAAGGAAAGTTTAATCTTTAAGTTATCCTTGAAGGGGGCATAGGCTATGCGTAAAAGTTTGAAATTAGATAACTTGTTTCTCCTCAAATAGGCCTTTATCCTCTCTTCTGAATTTAAGTTTTGGGCGAGATTTTCTCTTAGATTTTCATTCCTTGCTGTCATGATTTTCCTCCCTTATATTTTTACAAAAATCATTAAGGTCATCTATAATTTTCTTAAAGCCAGGCTTTCTCAAATAGTAATAAGTCCTCCTACCCTCTATATAAGCACCTACAAAGCCACAAACATGGAGCTGACTTAGGTGGTAGGAGAGGGTGGCAGGGGTAATGAAAAGCCTATCGGAAAGCTCCTTGGAATAATAGGACTTTTCCATAAGTAAATCGAGGATATCAATCCTGGTAGGATCTCCCAAAACCTTTAGATACTGGCTTAAAAGTTTTAGCTTCCCTACGTTTTTCTTCTCCTTATCTGCAAAGATACCAAACTTTATGAAGGCAAAGTCGTTATCTTCTGACATATATTGAATCATTTCCATATTAGGAGCTATGATAAGACTATAAACATTAAGGTGAGACTCTATTTTATTTAGAAGAGGATTTATACCTACTTGATCACTGAGATCTCTTAAAATCTTGAAGTTATCTTCTTCCAGATGGTCAAAATGCTCATTGAGGTCGCCCTCAATCAAGGGGAGATTTTTCTTTATTATCTCGCAAAGCTTATTAAGCAGAGGCACGAGCCTATCGTAGATGGATCTAGTATTTGTAGAAGATCTTACAAGTTCCATAGAAAGCTCATCCCTATAGGGAAGCTTAGACAAAAGATATGGAAAATCTCTTTTAAGAAGCTTCTTTTTAGAATCGATTAGACTCTTTAAATCCTTATGATTCTCATCGCTTATCTCAACTCCCATACATTTTAGGAAGCAAAAATCATAAACTTCCTTAAAACGTTCATAGGTCAATTCTTCTAGGTCAAAAATATTGAGATTTTGGAAGATCCCTGCAAAAAAGGGCAGATAATTCTCGTCATTTTCGGTAAAGATATAAAAAAGATTTAGTATATCTGAATTTTGTCCAGTGAAGAAGTCTTCTAAGTAGGGAAAGGCCTCAGTCTTAACCTTCTTTATAAAATCAACATAAGCCTTTTCGGAAGAAAAGACATCCTCGATAGAGATAAGCATCCAATCTTTTGAGAAAGTAAAGCCGGGATAGGCGACATCAAAGCTGTATTGGCCTTTGTTTGAGGCGGCTAGCCAATTTGTATAGTAATAGATGACAAGACCTGCCTCATTTACGAGAAGGGGCTTTCTTATTAGCTTAAATTTCTTTGAAGTATCTTTCATGCTGACTCCTTTATTAGATTTATATCTAAGTATAATAAATAGATTAGAAATATATTTGATTAATTTAATTATAGATCAATTACTATCTAATATCAATAGGTTAATGTTCGATATTAATCTAATAAAAAAGAGCAGCCTAAGCTACTCTTATCTTCCATCAGATGTCGATATAATTATGATTCTATTTTAATTTTCTTTTGAAAATTATACTTCTAAGCCAGGATTTTCCTTATATTCCCATAGATTTTCCCTATCTTTCTCTGTAATTTTCCTAACTACTTTACAAGGATTGCCGAAGGCGAGAGAGCCATCTGGTATGTCTTTGTTTACAAGGCTTCCTGCTCCTATAACCACATTTGAGCCAATCTTAACTCCAGGAAGGACTGTGACATTAGCCCCAAACCAGACATCATCGCCAACCGTGATAGGATGGGCGTATTCGAGCCCTTCATTTCTCCTTTCCTTATCGATAGGATGGCCTGCTGTCGAAAAGGTGCAAGATGTAGCGATAAAGACATTGTCGCCAAATGTCACCTTGTTACCGTCGAGTATTATTAGATTGTGATTGGCGTAGAAATTCTCTCCAACAGATATATTGTAGCCATAGTCACAATAAAAGGGAGGGGTAAGGTAGAAATTTCCCTTAGTTTTGATCTTAAGTTCACCGATAATTTTTCTTAATTTATCCTCATCTGAGGGAAGGGTCGTATTGTATTTAAAGCAAAGGTCCTTGGCCTTTAATCTTTCTGCCGCAAGCTTTCTGTTATAATTTGCGTCATAGAGCTTGCCTTTAAGCATTTTTTCTTTTTCTGTCATTTTTATCCTTTATTTATAAAATATTTCAGTTCTTATCTTATTAAAAAAGCAGACCTAAGGCCTGCTCTTATCTAGGCAAGTTCAACTTTGTGGAAGTTTTTCTTACCCTTTTTGATTATTATTCTTCCGTCCTCGAAGAGATCTTCTGTGACTTCTATACTTGGATCTGTTACTTTCTCATCATTGATGGAAACACCACCTTGCTTGATGATTCTTCTTGCTTCACCATTTGACTTGGTTAGGCCTGTTTCAGTCATTAGGATTAGAAGTCCCTTTGGTAGGTCAGATTTTGCAATTTGTGTTGTTGGCATTGCACTTTCGTCGCCTTTTCCGGTAAAGAGGGCCTTAGCTGCAGCGATTGCCTCGTCTGCTTTTTCCTTGCCATGAACGAGTTTTACTACCTCGTAGGCTAGAATTTCTTTGGCCTTGTTGATATCAGCTGCGTCTTTCGCAGATCCAAGCCTTCTGCATTCTTCGGTTGGAAGGAAGGTAAGTTGGAGGAGGAATTTCTCTACGTCCCTATCATCCACATTTCTCATGTATTGGTACATTTCGTATGGGCTGGTCTTCTTTTCATCAAGCCATACAGCTCCCTTTTGAGATTTGCCCATCTTCACTCCATCTGCAGTTGTAAGGAGGGAGAAGGTCATACCGTAAGCTTGGCCGTCTTCGTGCTTTTTGATTAGGTCAACTCCACCTATGATGTTGGACCATTGGTCAGATCCTCCCATTTCAAGCTTGACCCCATCTTCCCTGTACATCTTAAGGAAGTCGTAAGATTGGAGTAGCATGTAGGAGAATTCGAAAAATGTAAGACCACCTGCTGCCATTCTGTTCTTGTAGGCATCCTTTTTGATCATTTCATTAACCAAGAACTCGCTTCCTACATCTCTTAGAAAATCCACGAAGTTTAGGTCAAGGAGCCAGTCTTTGTTGTTTAACATAGTAGCTCCACCATCGGAGAAGTCTAAGAATCTTTGGAATTGACTGTAGAAGCATTCTGCATTGTGATCGATCATCTCTTCTGTCATGACCTTTCTCATATCGCTTCTTCCTGAAGGGTCTCCTATTAGGGTAGTTCCTCCACCAAGAAGGGCAACAGGTCTGTGGCCGTAGTTTTGCATACGCATCATTACCATAATTTGGATAAGGTGGCCCACGGTTAGGGAATCTGCTGTAGCGTCAAATCCACAGTAGAATTTAACTGATTCTTCCTTTAGTAGTTTCTTAAGTTCTTCCTCGTTGGTTGCTTGTTCGTAGTAGCCACGATCTACAAGCTCATCGAAAACATTGTCGTATTCTTTTTCGTAAGTAAATTTCATTTATTTTCCTTTCTATTTTAAAATTAGGTACAAAAAAAGAGCATAAAAGCGCAACGAATGCGGTACCAGCTTTTTTTATACTCAGGGCCTAGGATAGACTCTAGGCAGGTCTTAAACAAAATGAAGTGTAATTCGCTATCCCTAAGGATAACTACTGGGTTTCATTGTAAGTTTTATTCTTTATACAGTATACACGGTCTTAAACTTAAAAGCAAGCCCCAGATAGCTAGGGCCTGCCTCAGTTTATAAGTGATATTCTTTATCTCTTTTCCAAACTGGATTTTCTTTTCCTTCTTTAAGTTGCTTTTGGTAGTCCTCTAATATTCCTTTTACATCTTTAAATAGGAAGACTAGGCTTATAACGTTGATAAAGACTACTATTCCTACAAAGACATCGATAAAGCCCCATACGAGCTCTAGGTCCATTTGAGTTGCTACTAAAAACATGATAAAGGCAATTATCCTATAAATCCAAAGAGGGATTTTGTATTTTTCTTTAAATATTAATCTTACATTGCTCTCACCATAGAAGAGATCTGCTATTAGTGTTGTAAAGCCAAACATTAGCATGGCGAAAAACACTAGCCATCTGCCAGGAACTCCCAGGATGCTTTGGAAGGCGTCTTGGACTAGATTGATTCCTACACCACTATCAGGATTGCCTACAACTCCTGTTAGAAGTAGGGCGAAGGCTGATAGGGAGCAGATTATGATTGTTGTAACAAAGGTACCAAACATTCCAAGAAATCCTTGTTCTGCTGGGTGGTCTACGTCTGCTGCCGCGTGCATTATACCTGCTATACCATTTCCAGCATCGTTTGAGAAAAGTCCTCTAGCAACACCTTGTCTAAAGGCACCCATTACTGTGTGGCCTACCATTCCACCGAGGGCTGCCTGAGGCTTAAAGGCACTTGTAAAAATCATTCCTATAACAGCTGGAAATTTGCTGATATGAGTAATGATAATTACTAAAACTACAATTATATAAGCAAGGGCCATTACTGGAACGACCTTTGATGAAAAGTCAGTAAGTCTTTTAACTCCACCGATGGTGATGATAAAGGCAGCTATGGTAACGGCAATTCCAGGAATAATTGGGTTTAGGTTAACAACTCCTGTAAAGGCCTGGCTAATTGAGTTTGATTGCATAAAGGCTATACAAAGACCAACTCCCAATATGTAAAAGAAAGCTGTGATTATTCCCATAAACCTAGATTTAAGACCGAATTGCACATAATAGCTTGGTCCTCCCCTGTAGGAACCGTCTTCTATCTTTACCCTGTAGATTTGTCCTAGGACAGTTTCTGCAAATGTGATTACCATACCCAAAAGTGCTGTAATCCACATCCAAAATACAGCTCCAGGTCCACCCAAGCTTATGGCTGTAGCCACTCCTACAAGTGAGCCTGTTCCAACCTGTCCTCCGACTGCTGTTGCAAGGGCTGCAAATCCACTTACTCCGTCACTTGTCTTAAGATTCTTCTTGATAACTTTTTTGATTAAGCGTGCATGTCTAAATTGTGGAAAGCCTAGTCTTATGGAATAGTAGAGTCCTACTGCCAAAAGCACATATCCTATAACGTTTGCCCACATAAAGTCAGCTGCTCGTAATATAAAATCCATTTTTCCTCCTTTTGTATTATGTAAATATAAACATATTTTCTATTAAATACGACATTGTCGTATTATACCAGATAATTATGTATTTGATAAGTTTTTTACAATATTAATTCCTAAAAATGATTTTTGGCATGATTTGAAGTATCATAAAGCTAGTATAATCGAAAGATTAAGAAAGGACTATTATGACAGAGAAGAAAGCTTATTACATTACAACACCGATATACTATCCAAATTCTAACTTGCATATCGGAAATACCTACACATCAGTCATAGCAGATGTGCTCAAAAGATATAAAAACTTAAAGGGCTTTGATGCCTACCTAACTACAGGAACAGACGAACACGGACAAAAGATCATGAGGACAGCCCTAGATGCTGGAACAAGTCCTCAAAAGTTTGTCGATATCATAGCAGAAGAGACAAAAGAGCTTTGGAAAAAGCTTGAAATCGACTACGATACCTTCATCAGATCTACCGAAGACCAACACGAAAAGGATGTCGCTGAAATTTTCACCAAACTTTACGAGAAAGGGGACATCTACAAGGGAGAATACAAGGGATATTACTGTACACCTTGCGAGACCTTCTGGACAGAGTCCCAACTAGAAGATGGCCACTGCCCAGATTGCGGTAGGGAAGTAGAATATCAAGAAGAAGAAACCTATTTCTTTAGACTTTCCAAATATACAGACAGATTGAAAGCACTTTTTAAAGAACATCCAGAATTCTTGGAGCCACAATTTAGGCAAAAAGAAATGCTTAACAACTTCATCGACAAGGGACTTTCTGACCTATCTGTTACGAGAAATTCCTTTGATTGGGGAGTTGATGTGCCTTTTGATAATGAGCATGTTGTCTATGTGTGGATTGACGCCCTATCATGCTACTTATCTGCTATAGGCTACGGAGATGACAAGGCTAAATTTGAAAGATACTGGCCTGCTGGAGTTCACCTAATCGGAAAAGATATTGTAAGATTTCATACAATAATCTGGCCAGCCCTACTAATGGCCCTAGATCTTCCACTACCAGAGAAGGTCTTTGCCCACGGTTGGATTCTCTTCGACAATGACAAGATGAGTAAGTCTAAGGGAAATATCATGTATCCAGAACCACTCGTAGACCTTTATGGAGTAGATGCCCTCAAATTCTACATGCTCCGTGAGTTTAACTTCGGCTCTGACGGCAACTTCTCAGCTAGAAAATACATGGAAAGATATAACTCCGACCTAGTAAATGACCTAGGTAACCTAGTATCAAGAACTACATCAATGATCGATAAATATAACGAAGGAGTTGTAAGAAAGGGAACAGTTTCAGATAGCTTTGATGAGGAGCTTATAGCCCTTGCCGAAGAAACTTACACTAAGTTTAACAAGCTAATGGATGAGTTTAACTTTAACGCTGCCCTTGAAGCTGTTTGGACATTGATTCGTCGTGCCAACAAATACGTAGACGAGACCGAACCATGGATCTTAGGCCGTGACGAAGCTAATAAAGAAAGACTCGACAGAGTCTTATACAATCTTGCTGAAACTATCAGAATTGTAGCCCAACTAATCGAGCCAGTTATGAAAAACACAACTGCTGCTATCCTAGAAAAAATCGGTACAGATAATAAGGGATTTGAATCAGCAGGAGAATTTGGCCTTCTTGAAGAAGGAGCTAGGGTAAGTAAGGGAGCCAACCTCTTCGATAGACTTGATATAGACAAGGAACTAGTTAAGCTTCACGAGGCAAATGGTGCCCTTATAGAAAAAAGACTTAATAAGGGAAAGAAAGAAGATGAAAAATCTGAGGAATCTAACAAAGATTATATAGACTTCGAAGACTTCACCAAAGTCGACCTAGTAGTAGGCAAAATCCTAGAAGCTAAGGAACACCCAAATGCTGACAAGCTCTTAGTTTTTAAGGTAGATATAGGAGAAGATGAGCCAAGAACAATAATTTCTGGTATCAAGAAATGGTATAATCCAGAAGACCTAGTTGGCAAAAACGTAATCGTCGTAAGAAACTTAGCTCCAAGGAAGATGCGTGGAATCGAATCTCAAGGTATGCTTCTTGCAGCAGACAATGATTGCGACCTATCCCTTCTATCAACCCTAGAGGACTTAAAGCCAGGAGCAAAGGTAAGCTAATGGCCCTAATAGATACTCACGCCCATCTTACAGATGAGGCCTTTGATGATGACAGGCTCTTTATAATAAGAGACCTGTCAAATTTTAATGTAAAGGCAGTAATTAATCCAGGATGCAATGTCAAAGATTCTAAATTAGCAGTAAAGCTTGCGAAAGAATTTGACAACTTCTACGCCCAAGTAGGAATCCACCCTGAAGAAGTCTCTAGGATGGGCGAAAGTGACCTAGAGATAATAGAAAAGCTTGCCCAAAATCCTAAAGTTGTGGCGATAGGCGAAATTGGCCTTGATTATTACTGGAGAGATGACAATAAGGATGAGCAAAAAGAAGTCTTTATCAAGCAATTAGAAATGGCAAGAAGGCTGGACCTTCCTGTAGTAGTTCACACAAGAGATGTGGGAGAAGATGCCTACGAGATCCTAAAGGACTTTACTGACCTTAAGGTTCAAATTCATTGCTTTTCGGAAGGCCTAGACCTTTTGGATAAGTATATGGACCTTGGCTTTTATATTTCAATCGGAGGAGTCGTTACCTTTTCCAATGGAGAAAATGAGAAACTTGCCGCAAGCCATGTCGATATCAATAGGCTAATGCTTGAGACAGATAGCCCCTACCTTACTCCAGAGCCTTACAGGGGACTTAGAAATGATCCTAGAAAAATAATCGAAGTTTCCAGAGAAATAGCCAAGCTTAGGGGAATGAAACTTAAGAAACTTCAAAAGAGAACTAGCAAAAATGCAGAGGAATTTTTCGGCTTATGATAAAAGAAACTATAGTAGTAGAAGGAAAAGATGATATAGCAAATGTTAAAAGAGCGGTTGATTGTGAGATGATTGCAACCAATGGCCTTGCCTTTAGCAAGGATTTAATCGAAAGACTCAAAGAAATCGACAAAAGATGTGGGATAATCATCCTCACAGATCCTGACTATGCCGGCAAAAAGATTAGGGCAAGGATTGCAAAGCACATACCAAATGCCAAGCATGCCTATATAGATAGGAAAAAGGCCATCAAGAAAAACGACCTCGGAGTGGAAAATGCAGAGCCAGAAGTTATAATCGAAGCCCTAAGAAGGGCCAAGGCAGAGACTAAGGAGAGGGTAGAGACTTTTACCATGGCAGATTTAATAAAAAACGACCTATCTTTTGGTAAAGGCTCCAAGGAAAGAAGGGAAAAGCTCGGTGATATTTTAGGCATTGGCTATTATAATTCCAAGCAACTTCTCTCCAAGCTCAACTCCTTTGGCATAAGCCGTGAAGAATTTGAAAGGGCGGTAGACAATTTATGAAAAAATTATACTCACCCAAAGTCGTAAAAGACATAATAGACCTATATAACTTTAGATTTTCCAAATCTCTGGGCCAAAACTTCTTGATAGATAAGAATTTCGTAGAAAAAATCGTAGATGCAGCAGATGTGGAGTCTTCTAACGTCCTAGAAATCGGACCGGGTATCGGAACAATCACCTACGAGATGGCAAAAACTGCAAAGAAGGTCGTAGCTATCGAGATTGACAGCTCTCTAATTCCCATCATAGAAGAAAATATGGAAGAGTTTGATAATTTCACCCTGATTCACGAGGATATCCTAAAGGCAGATCTTGAAAGAATCATCGAGGAAGAATTTGCTGGAGAGGACTTCAAGGTAGTAAGTAATCTTCCTTACTATATAACAACTCCTATCATAGAAAAACTTATAGAAACCGACCTTCCTTGTAGGGATATGACTATTATGGTCCAAAAGGAAGTTGCAGATAGGATGCTTGCCGATGAGAAAAGTAAGGAATACTCTTCTCTTTCTGTTTTTATCAAATACTACTCAGATGCAGAAAAAATCACCAATGTGCCAAAGTCAGTCTTTATGCCTCAACCTAAAATCGACTCTACTGTCCTCAAGTTAAATCTTAGAAAATACAGGAACGATGTGGATGAAAAGAAACTTTTTGCCCTAGTCCATGCAGGTTTTAACAAGAGAAGAAAGACTATCCTAAATTCCCTATCAGATGCCTGCGAAAAGGAAAAATTAAGATTAGCCTTCGATAAATTGGGTATAAAAAATAACCTGAGGGCAGAAAACTTGTCCTTGGATGATTTTATAAATTTGACAAAAACTATTGAGACCCTATAATTAATGGGTATATATAGAGCGAACGGAGGAGAATATGGCAGATATTAAAATTTATACATCAAATACATGTGTTTTCTGTAAGGCAGCAAAACAATATTTCAATGAAAAAGGCATCGAATTTACTGAACTTAATGTCGACAAGGATAAGGACGCTGTAGACTACCTTGTAAGCAAGGGCTACAGAGGAGTTCCTGTTATTAATATCGACGGAGAAGACATAGTTGGCTTTGACAAGGAAGCTATCGAAGCAAAACTAAATAGTTAATTTAAAAGGAGTAAGCTGGGATTTGGCTTGCTCCTTTATTTTTTTAATCAGTTTTACTAATCTCTATGGATTGGATTACTCCCTTAAGGGAGCTTAGGGTAATTTTGTATGAATCTTTTGTTTCAAGATAGTATTTCTTGCTAGGATTTTCTTTATTTCCAGGGTCTTCTTCAATTTTCCCATTGAAATTTTTCTTAACATCTTCTATGGAATCTTCAAGCTTAATCCCCATTACCTCGAAGTCCCTGTTGTTATTTATGACAGAAGCCTTTAGGTGGGTGATTGGAGTCTCTTCGCTAATATCTTTCCCTTCAAAAAAGGCTTCTAAGAGATAAAATTCCTTGAAGGCGTCTTTGACTTCTCCGTCCGTAAACCAGGTCGGTTTTTTCTTAGTGCTTTCTCCGAGCCTTCTGATATTAGCCATTTTGCCCTCTTCATCTTCTTTTATTTTGTAGGAAAATCCCCTGTCTGTGAAGTCCTTTAGCCTTACTGGCATAGAATAGATTTCACCTTCTATGATAAAGCTAGCATCATCTCTTCCCCTGGTCCTATGGCCCTTATCGGGAGACTTATCTTCGTAGGGATTTGTAGGATGGGTAATGAAAGTCTCTGCTCCAAGTAGGATTGGGTAGGTGAAGATCATCACCACATTAAGGACAAGGAGGAGGATTATGGGATGGGCGAAGTCCTTGTTTACCCCATCAATAAGAGCGCTTATGCTACCTATTAGTCCCAAGGCCATAAGGATAAAGCTTGCAAGCTTTAGAGGCCTATCAAAGCCTAGGATATCTATGTAGGAATACCTAAAGGTAAAGGATATTACAAAAATCACAAGTCCTATGATAAGACTTGCCTTATAAATTATCGACTTATCTTTTTTCATTCTAACCTCTTTTCTATAGGAATATTTTATCAGATTATTGGTAAAAAGGAAATTCAATTTCTCAAATTCCTTCTTGATGAAAACTTGCCCCTACAAAGGTAAAATACTTACTTAGAACAAGTATTGAAAGGACAAATTATTTTGATAAGTTTTGAAGATATTATTTCACATATATCTTATATAGATTATAAAAAAGCAAATGATGAGGCTATTAGCCAAGTTACAAATGATTCGAGAAAGGTCGATAAAGGATCTATCTTTGTAGCCATCAAGGGCTCACTTAGCGATGGGCATGATTATATAGCTTCTGCCATAGAAAAGGGCGCAAGTCTTGTAATTCACACAGCAGATATAAAAAGAGAAGATGGGATTTCTTACATCAAGGTAGCTGATCCTAGAAAATCGCTCGCTCAAATTTCTAATCTCATCTACGATTTTCCATCAAAGAAAATGGATCTGGTCGCTGTTACTGGATCAAATGGTAAGACAACTACATCAAGGCTTATTTCCTTTCTCATGGGAGAAATCTTTGGAGACAGCGCAAGCATAGGGACAAACAATGCTGTGGTAGGCGATGAAATAATTCCGACATCAAACACGACTCCAGATATTACTGAGGTAAATAGGATCCTTGCTAAGTGTCTTGATAAGAACATCCACCACCTAGCCCTCGAGGCTTCAAGCCATGGACTAGATCAGAAAAGACTCTACGGACTAGATATTTCCTATGGTATCTTTACCAACCTTTCCGAAGAGCACCTAGATTATCACAAGACTATGGACAATTACTTCAAGGCCAAGATGATTTTGTTTGAAAATGCCAAGAGGACCATAGCCAATATCGACGATCCTTACGGAAAAAGAGCAAAGGACCTTTTCCCAAATACTGTAACTTTCGCTATAGATGATAAAAATGCCGATTACAGGGCAGAAGATATTAGAAAAGAAGATGGAAATATTTCCTTTAAGATTAAAGGCTGTGAATTTATCATAAGAAAAATCGCAAATTATGAAATCTACAACACCCTAGCAGCTGTGGCCTGCCTTAATCAGATGGGGGCAAGCATGGAAGAAATCGCCGCTGCCTACGAGAAATTTAAGGGAGTTAAGTCTAGGTTTGAATATATAGAAAATGACTTGGGAATAAATATAATCCTAGACTTCGCCCATACTCCTCGTGCCTACGAAGCTCTCTTCGAGTCTGTACCAGATGGGACCAAGAAAATTGCTGTATTTGGCATAAATGGAGACAGGAACGCTCATTTTAGAAGACTTATTGGAAATGCTTGTGGTAAGTTTGATACCTTCGCAGTCCTTACTACAGATGATCCCAAGTTTGATGATATAGACCATATCAACGAGGAGATTATTGTAGGACTTGATGATTATAAGCAAGCCTACGTCATAAAGAAAGATAGGACAGATGCCATGGAATACGCCTTTAGGAAGGCTAGTCCTGGTGATTTTGTTTTTCTTCTCGGAAAGGGCGAGGAGAATTTTATGAAATATCACGGAAATGAGAAGACTCCTTACAGCGAGAGAGAAACTATAAAAAAGGCCTTGGCTAGGATATGAAAGTATTTGTAATAGGGGCAGGAGTAGCAGGCCTTGCCTTTGCAAGTTTCGCCGAAGGTCTTGATGTGACGGTAATCGATTCTAATGAAGAGGCAGGAAGGAAGCTTCTTGCAACAGGAAATGGTAGATGTAACTTTACCAGTCTCAATTATTCCAAGGACTTTTACCAAGGAGAAAATCCTGACTTTCCTACTTACGCCCTAGATTATTTCAGAAATTCTGACCTTATAGAATACTTTAAAAAGCTAGGCATAGATTCTAAGTCCCTTCCAAGCGGGAGAACCTATCCTGCCACCATGTCCGCAAGGTCTGTTAGAGATATCTTGTATTTATCTGCCAAGGATAAGGCCAAATTCATCTTTAATGAGAAAATTACTGGCATAGACCTAGAAAAGAAGTTAATTGAAAGTGATAAGAATAAGTACAAGTATGATATCCTAGTCCTTGCAAGTGGAGGAATCACCCTCAAAAACTCAGGATCTGACGGGTCTGTTCTTGAAATTATTAAGGATAGGCAAAAGATAACGGACCTAACTTATGGAATCACAAATTACAAAACCAGGGAGAAGCTATCCAAAAAGGCCAAGGGGACCAGGGTCACAGCCAAGGCGAGTCTCTATCTAGGAGATAAGCTCATCAAGGAATCTACAGATGATGTGATCTTCCAATCCTATGGCCTAACGGGAACGGCTATTTTGGATTTGTCTAATGAGATGAGCATAAGCCTTAAGAAAAATCAAAAACCTATGATAAGCCTAGACCTCTTTCCATCCTACGAGAGGGAGGAGTTAAGAATAAGGATAAAGGACCTTGCTGAAACTTTTCCTCAAAGAACTATAGGAGAGATCCTCCTAGGCCTAATCAATGATAGGCTCATAGATGATATTGTAAAAAAGGCAAGGATTTCGATAGACAAATCTGCCAAGGACTTAAGCGATAAGGATATGGATATGCTGATCAAAGTCCTAAAGCAGATGAGATTTACTGTAAAAGATATCCACGATAAGACAAACGCCCAGGTGACAATCGGAGGAGTCGATACAAAATTTGTCGATGATAGGACAATGAGATCAAAAATCTACCAAGATTTGTACTTTTGTGGGGAAATCCTAGATGTATCTGGTTCCTGTGGGGGGTACAATATACAGTGGGCTTTTTCCTCAGCGAAGCTAGCCTGTGACAAGATAAGGAGTATAAATGTTTAAGATAAATAGAAAACTAAAAGAAATGAAAGATAACGGAGAAAGCATCAAGCTTGCCATAATAGGTTGCGGCAAGATGGGATCTTCCTTAATCAGCCAATTATCAAAGATGGATGCTATGGAAGTTAAGCTTGTAGTAGATAGGACTCCACAAAAAGCTATCAAGGCCCTAGTAAATGCAGGAATCTCTGAAGATAAAATAATATTTACAGATGACTATAATGAAGGATACGAAGTTTTGGAAAAAGGCTTTATCTGTGTATCTACTAACTACAGATTAGCCTATAAGCTCATGCAAATAAATGCGGTAGTTGACTGTACAGGTAACCCTCCTTTTGGAGCAGTTATAGCAAGAAAAACTATCCAATACCACAAACACATGATTACCTTCAATGTAGAATGTGATGCTGTAGTTGGCCCTGTCCTTCACGATATGGCCAAGAAGGCAGGAGTAGTTTACACAGGAATCCTTGGCGATGAGCCAGGAGCTATAATCGACCTTGTAGAATATGCTTATGGTATGGGACTTGAAGTCTTGGTTGCAGCCAAGGGTAAGAATAACCCTCTAGATAGAGACGCGACACCAGAAAGCTTGGCAGAGAAGGCCAAAGAAAAGGGACTTTCAGCAAAGATGCTCACAAGCTTTGTCGATGGAACAAATACCATGCTAGAGCTTAACTCTGTAGCCAACGCCCTAGGTTTCTTGCCAGATGTCTTTGGTTGTCATGGAATCGACACAAGTCCAGAGACTGCTGTAGAAGATTTTAAGCTTAAGGCAGACGGAGGTAAGCTATCAAGATACGGAGTTGTAGAATTCTCCCGTGGCATGGCTCCAGGAGTATTTATCATAGTAACAAGCGATCAAGAAGACGTAAGAGACTTAATGAAGTTCTTAGGCTTTGGAGATGGTCCAAACTACTTGATGTACAGACCATACCACCTAACAAGTCTTGAAACTCCAATTACAATCTACAAGGCTGTAGTAGAAAACGAAGCGACAATAGTCCCTCTTCACGGCCAAGTAGCCGACACTGTAACTATTGCCAAAAGAGATATCAAGGCTGGAGAAAGACTCGAAGGAGTTGGATCAAAGACAGTTTACGGTAAACTTACTAGCCACGACAGAAGTCTTGCCGAAGACCTCTTACCAATAGCCCTAATTACAGATAAGACTAAGGCAGTAAAGGATATAGAAAAAGGCACAGTAATAGATATGTCTATGGTAGAGCTTGACGAAAAGGCAACTATCACAAGACTAAGAAGAAGACAAAACTCTATGAAATTGTAAACGGGAGACCGATCGTCCTAGGATAATCGGTCTTTTCTATGCTTATTAAAATATGATCTGGACTAATACAAAAATAAAAATGGTAACTAGCCAAATAAAAAAAGACAGGAGTGTGTTGGTTTCTCCTGTCTTTTTTGCGTCCAAAATGGAACTACTTTCCTTCTAGTCACGTATATTATACAGCATATTGGTTGAAAGTGCAATAGAATTATTTTTACAATACCGATGTCAAGTAAATCAAATTATTAATTAAACAATTTTAGATACTCTCCGTAGCCTTCTTCTTCCATTTTCTCCTTGGGTATAAATCTAAGGCTTGCTCCATTTATACAGAATCTGAGACCTCCCTTATCCTTGGGACCGTCAGGAAAGACATGGCCTAGGTGGCTGTCTGCGGACTTACTCCTTACCTCTCTTCGTACCATGCCGTGGCTTAGGTCGACTTCTTCCTTGATTTCGCCTTCGTCGATCGCCTTAGTAAAAGAAGGCCAACCGCAACCTGCATCGTACTTATCAAGTGATGAGAAAAGGGCCTTGCCACTAACTATATCTACATAGATTCCCTCTTCGTAGAAGTCGTCATAGGGACTTGAGAAGGGTCTTTCTGTGGCATTTTCTTGGGTTACCCTGTAGGAAATGTCGCTTAATTTATTTTTTAAATCTTTCTTGTTGTAATTCATAGTTACTCCTTTTTATCACTATACGATTCTTTCATATGATAGTATAATGAAGATTATTAGGAGGAAATTATGCCAATGACAATTAAAAGGGCGACCTGGAACAATGGACCTGACCTCGCCTTTGATATAAACAACAAGGCAAACGCCGCTATAGAAAAATACGGGAGAGAGGCTGTGATTAATGCAGCTTTGGGAACTCTTTTAGATGATAAGGGAAAAATAATAGCCCTTCCTTCGGTTTACGATAGGCTTGATGAGATGGATAGAAGTCACATCGCATCCTATGCCCCAATCGAAGGAGAGAAGGACTATAGGAAAATCGTAATCGATACTCTCTTCGGTCCCTACAAACCAGAAGGATATATTTCTGCAATAGCAACTCCGGGAGGAACAGGAGCCATTAGGTCTGCCATATTTTCCTATCTAGATGAGGGAGATCCTTTAATCTGCCACGATTATTATTGGGCTCCTTATAGGAAGATTTGCGAGGAATTTGGCAGAGACTTTAGGACCTTTGAGTTTTTCACAGATAATTTTGCCTTCAATATAGACGCCTACAAAAAAGCTATTGATGAAGGGCTAAGGGATTCGGATAGGATAGCTTCTCTTATCAACTCTCCAGGCAATAACCCAACAGGGTATTCTCTATCAGATGAGGAGTGGGATGAGGTCATCACTTTCCTTAAGGAGAAGGCCCAGGATAAGGATAAGAAAATCACCCTTATAGTAGATGTGGCCTATCTTGAATTTGCAGGAGATGGAGATGAGCAGAGGAAGTTTTTTGAGAAGTTTTCTAATCTTCCAGCAAATATCTTCGTAGTAGTGGCATTTTCTATGAGTAAGTCTCACACAGCCTACGGCCTAAGAAGTGGTGCTGCTGTTGGTATATCTCAAAGAGCGGAAATCATAGAAGAGTTTGAGGCAAGTCTTGCTCACTCTGCAAGATGTAACTGGTCAAACGGAACCCACGCTGCTCAAAATATCCTAATCGATTTAGAAAAAGATGAAAACAAAAAAATCTACGAGCAGGAACTAGTAGACTTAAGGGCTATGCTAAAGAGACGAGCAGACGTTTTTGTGGAAGCTGCGAGTGTAAATAAGCTTACAATGATTCCTTACTTCGGAGGATTTTTTACCTTTATTCCAACTGATAGGGCCTTCGATATTGTAAAGGACCTAGAAAAAGAAAATATCTTTACCATTCCTTCAGCCAAGGGAATAAGAGTTGCAATCTGCGGAGTAGGAGAAGAAAAAATCCCAAAACTTGTCCAAAGACTTGCCTTTTATGTAAATAAAAAATAAAACTTGCAAAAATTTTAGCTCTTAGTATATTAATATTGTGAGTTAGCACTTAAGACGTGTGAGTGCTAAATGTAAAAATAAAGGAGATTAAAATGATGCTAAAACCAATCGGTGATAGAGTAGTTATAAAAAAAGCAGAAGCTGAGAAGACAACAGCATCTGGAATTGTTCTTCCAGAAAGCGCTCAAGAAAAACCACAATATGCAGAAATCGTAGCAATATCTGCCGATATTGAAAACGACGAGAAGAAAAAGAACTCTCTTAAAGTAGGAGATAAGGTAATCTATTCCCAATACGCTGGAACAGATGTAAAACTTGATGATGAAGAGTTCATCGTAGTTAAATATAACGATATACTAGCAGTTGTACAATAATATATACTAGAAATAAACTAGAAAGAGAAAGGATATACTATGGCTAAAGATATTAAATTTTCATCTGATGCAAGAAAGGGACTTGAAGCAGGAATTGATAAATTAGCAAATGCTGTAAAAGTTACTCTTGGACCAAAGGGACGTAACGTAGTTCTTGATAAGGCATATGGAGCACCAACCATCACAAACGACGGTGTAACCATCGCCCAAGACATAGAACTTGAAGATAGATTTGAAAACATGGGAGCTCAACTTGTAAAGGAAGTTGCTACAAAGACAAATGACGTAGCAGGAGACGGAACTACAACAGCAACAGTTCTAGCTCACGCTATCATCAAAGAAGGCCTTAAAAACCTTGCAGCTGGAGCAAACCCAGTAGTACTTCAAAAGGGTCTAAAGAAAGCAACTGACGAAGTAGTTGACTATATCAAGGAAAACTCTAG
Source organism: Anaerococcus sp. (assembly GCF_022770135.1). Classification (GTDB taxonomy): domain Bacteria; phylum Bacillota; class Clostridia; order Tissierellales; family Peptoniphilaceae; genus Anaerococcus. The sequence goes on from NZ_JALEIL010000107.1 coordinate 29,789, forward strand.
AGAAGTAGAAGACAAACAAGCTATAGAAAACGTAGGAACAATCTCATCAGCTGACCCTGAAATCGGTAAATTTATAGCAGATGCTATGGAAAAGGTTGGAAATGATGGAGTAATCACAGTAGAAGAATCCAAAACAACAGACACCTACCTAGACGTTGTAGAAGGAATGCAATTTGACAGGGGCTACCTATCCCCATACATGGCAACAGACAATGAAAAAATGATAGCTGACCTTGACGATCCATACATCCTTCTAACAGACAAGAAGATTTCAAACATCCAAGAAATCCTCCCACTTCTAGAAGAAGTTGTTCAAGCTTCCAAACCACTTCTAATCATAGCAGATGACGTAGACGGCGAAGCTCTTACAACACTTATCCTAAACAAACTAAGAGGAACCTTCAATGTAGTAGCAGTAAAGGCGCCAGGCTATGGTGATAGAAGAAAGGCTATGCTTGAAGACATAGCAATCTTAACAGGAGCTACAGTAGTAAGCGAAGAGCTAGGCATGGACCTTAAAGATACAGCTATGGACATGCTAGGATCTGCTAAGAAAGTTAAAGTAGACAAAGACAACACAACCATAGTAGAAGGAAAAGGCGACAAGGCTTCCCTTGAAGAAAGAGTTGAAACAATCCGCAAACAAATCGATAAAGAAGATAGCGAATACGAAAAAGAAAAACTTCAAGAAAGAGTTGCTAAACTTGCAGGCGGAGTTGCAGTAATCAACGTTGGAGCTGCAACAGAGACTGAAATGCAAGAGAAAAAATACAGAATCGAAGATGCCCTATCAGCAACAAGAGCCGCAGTTGAAGAAGGTATAGTTGCAGGTGGTGGAGTTGTCCTAATCGGAGCAATCGAAAAAGTAGCTAAATTAGAAGAAAGCTTAAAGGCAGATGAAAAGACAGGTGCTCTAATCATCAAAAAAGCCCTAGAAGCTCCACTAAGACAAATCGTAGAAAATGCAGGTATGGACGGATCTGTAATAGTAGAAAAAGTTAAAAATTCTGCTAAGGATGAAGGATACGATGCCTACAACGACGAGTTCGTAAACATGTTTGAAAAAGGAATCGTAGAACCAACCAAGGTAACAAGATCTGCTCTACAAAACGCAGTTTCAGTTGCTGGAATGATCCTAACAACAGAAGCAGCAGTAGCAGACATCCCAAAAGAAGAACCAGCACCACAAATGCCAGCTGGCATGCCAGGAATGTATTAGAATAAAACTAGGACAGAAGAGTGTGAAAACTCTTCTGTTTTTTAGTATTAACTATAAAAACTAAGTTAAATTTTATCTAACAATTCTTATTCCTAATATTATAAAATCCTTAAAAAGAAATTATTTTATTGACAATATGGTATATATAACATAAAATAAAATTAAGGAGATATAATGGATAATTTCGAAGTTTTATTTTATGAGACTGAAAATGGAAAAACACCAGTAGAAGAATTTTTAAATAGCTTACCAAAGAAGTCTAGGGCTAAGCTCGTGGGTATAATTTCTTTACTCCAAGATTATGGAAATGAACTTAGAGCGCCCTATAGCAAACATATTGACGATGGGATTTTTGAACTAAGAGGCAAAGTTGGGAGTGATATAACAAGAGTTCTATATTTTTTCTATTATGATAAGAAAATAATCTTAACTAATGGATTTATAAAAAAGACCCAAAAAACTCCGAAAAATCAAATAGAAAAAGCAAAAATGTATAGGAAAAGATTTATTGAGAGGGAACAATATGAAAACATTTGATAAATACTTGGAAGAACAATTAAAAGATGAGGAATTCAAAGAAGAATACAAAAAGATAAGTCCAGAGCTTGATATAATTAAGGCTATGCTAGATGCTAGAAAATTACAAAATTTGACTCAAGAAGAATTAGCGAAAAAAACAGGAATAGATCAAGCTGATATTAGTAAATTGGAAAATGGTACTAGAAATCCTACCATCAATCTACTTAAAAGATTAGCCGAAGGTCTAGGAATGGATTTAAAAATAGAATTTGTTCCGAAAATATAATAAAGTTTATTCTTGAGAATTAGATTTTTTCTATCATATAAGTATTAGAAATTTAATATAACAATTATATATTAAGCTATTAGCTACATTTAGTAAAATACTTAAGATAAATTTTGCATTAATTGTATTGGTGTAGGGAATCGTATTAATCTAAGCTATAAAGCTATTGATTAAGGGGAAGTATGTAATGAAGAAAAATAAATTTATTATGATAGATCTTATTATGCTTTTATTAATTTTTGGCATAATTGAATTTTACAAAGAATATATATTTGACACTTTGAAAAATAATGGAAATTCAATTTACTTGGTTTTTGCTTTTTCTGCTCTACTTTTAACTGTTTATATTGTTAGGTTTTTTGTTAGACCTCCATATGAGCTTGTGAAAAAACTATATGGAAGTTCTTGGAAGATTTCGGGATATTATTCAAGAATAGCTCTTAGAAGTGAAAAGAATTATGTAGATTCTTATGATTTTTGGGTGAAGATTAATTTAAAGCTACTAATAATTTTTTTTATAATTAATTTTTTTGTTGCATTGTTAAACAAATTCATATTCACTACACCTATGTTTTTAGTTGATTTAATAGCTGGATTTTCTTTATCTGTAATAGGATGGATAATTACATGGTTAAGAGAATATAAAAATGATAAGAAAATTTAAATCAAACATACTTTAGACAATTATATACATTTATCGTATAAGCCCTTTGTATGTAAACTTAACAATTATTACTGAAGTGATTAATTCGTTATATATTCAATATTATTATTAAAAATATTGTTGAATCGATAGAGTCCGTATAATTGTGTAAAAAGAAAAGGTCATTTGAAACCAAAACTAGTATAACGTTTTTACCACAAAGACCAACTATAAGGAATAAATGACCCGCTTATATTTCAAATTAAACGCAAAAGATATTTAAAATTTAATCAGTACTTAGGTCAAAAAATATATGGTAAAAACTATTCTAATTAAAGTATTTATAGAGGTTATGGAAAGGGAAAGAAGAAACATACATAAAATACGAAAATGAAAAGAAATTTCAAAACTATTTAAACACTTTAGATGAAGGATTTGAAGATTTCTTTGTATATTTAGCTATAGCCAATATGATACAGAAAAAGTTACAGAGTAAGAATATAACAAACTTAAAGACTTATATATTAAGCTATATGATGGTTGGGAAAAAATAGATTCAGAAAATACAAAATATAATGGTAAAAAGTGGTATTAGAATAATTTTAAATCATGTAACTATTAAGAAATTTAAATTTATTTTGTTTGATGTTATAATGTCTATATGAAAGGAGTAAATAAACTTATGAAAATAAATAAAAAAATATGTTTTATAATTATTCCTCTTTTTATTCTTTTTTGGTTTAAATATAAAAAATAAATATGATGAAAAAAATGTAAAGATTCCAAGAGTAGATAACATTAGCAACATAACTCTTATAAATGTTGTTAATGATAAAGGAGTCGAAAAAATTACTATTTATAAAAAGAAGGATATAAATAGATTTCTACATTTATTAAAAAATTCAAAAAGAACAAATAAAGAAAGTATTTCATCTTTTCCTAATAAAGATAAATTTATTGTAATTGCTTTTAAAACGTCAGATGGAGGATATATTAAGCATTCAATTTATGAAGAAAATAATCATATTTATTATGAAGAGCCATTCTATGGGATTTTTGAATTAAATTCTAATAATAAAAATTTAATTGATTTATTAGACATGTTTATAGAAAATTACAATAAAAAAGATATATCAATAGATATGGAAAACATTGAACAAAATAATTTTTAAATAATAAAAGGTGGTGTTGCAGAATAGATTTACCTATTCTGCAACACCACCTTTTGCTTACTTAATTTTCCTAAATCTATTTTCCAAATATCTCTGTGCCTAGTTTAGTTTCTTCGATGTTTGCTCCGTTAAATACTATGTTTTTTACATCGTTTTGGTATTTGATATCTCCCCAGAGGATGCCGCCTACGTAGGAATCTTCTTTTTTGAAGAGTTTGTAGATTTTGCCGTCTATTTCTTTCTTTTCTTCTGTAATTCCTTCCCCTGAGTTCATGCCTGCTGAAAATAGTTTGATATCTCCAAGCATGAGTGTTGAGAATGGTTTTGGTTGTTTGTAAGATTGGCTATCGCCTGTCATGTTGTGGCCTGCGATCTTGCCCATCTCTTGGCTTGAAGTCCAGAGTCCTATAGTAAATTGGCCGATTTGTGCACAGTCTCCTGCTGCAAAGATTCCTTCATACTCTGTTTCTAGGTGGTCGTTTACCATAACTCCTCTGTCAGTTTCAAGTCCTGATTCTTGAGCCATTTTGATGTTTGATCTTATGCCTGCTTGAACCATTATTGCATCTGCAGGAATTTCTGTTCCATCAGCAAGCTTCACTCCGCAAACTGCCCCGTCTTTTGTGAGGATCTCTTGGGTGTTTTTACCTGTGTAGGTCTTTATTCCCATAGCATTTAAGTTTTCTTCAAGCTTTTCTGAAAGCTCACGGTCGAGTTGTCTTGCAAGTAGGTAGTCGAAGCTTTCTATCACTGTGATGTTTAGTCCGAGTTTTTGGGCAGAGAAAGCAGCTTCTAGTCCTAGGATTCCTCCTCCTATAACTACGACTTCCTTCTTGCCGGCTACATATTCCTTGAAGCTTCTAAGGTCATCAACAGTTCTTATGGCGAATACTCCCTTGGAGTCTACGTTTGTGATTGGTGGAACGAAGGCTCTTGCCCCTGTTGCGATAAGGGCCTTGCCAAATTCGATTTCTTCTCCGTCTGCTAGATATGCGATTCTTTTTTCTGGATCTATCTTTTCTACCTTTATAGAAAGTCTTTCTTCTATGTGTCTTTCGCTATACCATGGTTCGTTTTTAACGAAAATTTCGGCATCTTCGAAGTCCTTGCAGATTAGCTCAGATAGTCTAGTCCTCCAATAGGTGGATGGTTTTTCTTCTGAAACAATTAGAATTGATGCGTCTGAATCCTTTTTTCTTATTTCTTCGGTTGCTGATAGGCCAGCAATTCCGTTTCCTATAATTAGATAATCGTACATAATATTCCTTTCCTGTCTTTATTATTTATATCTATATTATACAGTTTGTTAAATTATCTGACAAACTAAACAAAGTCCTAAATGATAAGGGTATAGTAGAAGGAAAAAGGAGGAGCTATGATATTTAGAAAAGCAAGCTTAGAAGACATAGAATCGATCGGACATCTTATAGAAATGGCGAGAAAATCTCTTCGTGATGATGGGATTGACCAATGGCAGAAGACCAATCCCAATGAGGATATTATAAGAGAGCAAATCGAAAAGGACGATGCTTATGTATTTGATAAGGAGGGCAAGGTCCTAGCCTATGCCTATGTTTTCGACGGAGTCGACCCTTGCTATAATATTCATGAGGGTAAGTTTAAGTCTGATAGTTACCTAGTAATCCACACCTTGATGGTTGATAATAGGGGAGTTGTGCCAAAGCTTGGGACGAAGTTTATGGAGGCTTTAGTAGACTTTACAGAAAAGTCTGGCAAAAAAGCTATTAGAATCGACACCCACGAGGATAATTTTAGGATGAGGGGGCTCCTCCATAAGTTTTCCTTCGAGGAAATTGGCATTGTACAAATTGACGAGGACGGCGTTCCTAAAGATAGGATTTGCTATGAGAAAGTCCTATGAGAAACCCTGGTCAAGAAGAAATAATTAAAAATGCCAAGCTTCCAGCTGTGGTAATAGCAGGTCCTGGTACAGGCAAGACCCACACTATAGTAGGCTTTGTGGCAGAAGCCATCAAGGAAGGTAAATTTTCCGCAAACAAAATCCTAATCACGACCTTCACCAAAAAGGCTGCCCGTGAGCTTAATACAAGAATTATCACAAGACTTAGAAAAGAAGGTATCGACACAGACCTTGAGGATATGAAGATAGGTAATTTCCACTCCCTTGCCATATCCTTTATCACAAAATACAGGAGGCTCGATGATAATTTCTTCAATCTTAAGATAATCGACTCCAACATGGAGGAATTTATAGTAGAAGAAAATCTAGAGATTTTCACGAGCCTCCCTCACTTTGAGGACTTTATAGTAAAAGATTATGCTACGGCGACCATTCTTGATATCTTCCAAACCCTTATCAATCAAATGATAGACCCCTTATCTCTTAGGGATTCAGCTTCTCCTCAAGACAAGCTCGCCTACGAAATATTTACGACCTATGAAAAGCTTCTAGATTCCTTAGGCCTAATTAATTTCCAGCTTATCTTAAAACGCTTTTTGGACTTGCTTAAAGACCCTATAATAGGGGAGAAAATAAGAGAAGAGATCGACCTTGTTGTAATTGATGAATACCAGGATACCAACCTAATCCAGGAAGAAATCGCCATTAATCTTACGAAAAATGGCAATATCATAGTCTTTGGAGATGACGATCAGGCCCTTTATTCCTTTAGGGGAGCGGATGCGAGAAACCTAACCCACTTTGACGAGAAATTCTACGCTAGGACTGGCATTAGGGCGAGTAAATATTTTCTAAATATTAATTATAGGTCCAATCAAGTTATAATCGATAAGGCGAGAGCCTTTATGGGAGAGGTTAAGGGTTCTAGCAAAAAAGACCTTAAGTCGAACAAGGCAGAGGAAAACCCCAATACTATCGTAAGGGCTAGGGCAGATGAGATGGACAATCTAGTAATGATAGTAAAGCTCTTATCAAAGAAAATAAAACTCGGCCAAATTGCCTTTCTCTTCCCGAGCTTTAACAATTCCTATCCTTCAATCCTCCAGAAGAAATTCGAAAGGGCGGGGATAAGGGTAATCAATAGGAAAAGCGACGGCTATTTTAGAAGGGAAGAAATTCGCCTAATAATCTATATTCTCCTAAAACTTGCAAAGACTGGACCGATCAATACCGACTTTAGGGGAGGGAAGATGACCTATGGGCAAAGGCAGAAACTTGACTATAGAAACTTCCTTAAAGAAATCTATGAGGACGATCACTTTAATAGTAACAGGGAAATTAGGGCCTTTATAGAAAAGGCATCAGAATCTTCTCCTATATCAAATATTATTTACCAGATTATGGGCCTTCAGACCTTTAAGGATATTCTAAATGATAAGGATAAGGAGAGGAAAGATCTAATCTTTAAAAACATCAGCAAATTCATTAATCTTGCTGTCGAATACGACGAGATTTTCGAGGGAGTTAGTGACTACAATAAGAAGTTCATATTCTCCTATATCTTTATATATTTTAAGAAAAACGCCATAGGGGAATTTGACGAGGATGATGTTTACGATGATGCCATAAACTTTATGACTATCCACCAATCCAAGGGCTTGGAGTTTGAGGCGGTATTTGTATCTAGTCTTGGAGATTATCCAAGGAGGGATTATGATAAGTTCACCGATAGGTTTGTTGAAAAGGATAGCCTAGAGAAAAAGGAATTGGATTTCTATAGGAAATACTACACAGCCTTTACTAGGTCCAAAAACCTCCTGGTACTTTTGGATAATTCGACAGATAGAAGGATTAAAGACTTCGCAAACTCCCTCGATTCTTCATCCAAGCTAAGCTCCATAGACTTTAAGATGGAAGAGAGAAAAGATGATAAGAAAATCCTAGCCTTTACTACAGACATCGATGTCTATATGACCTGCCCCCTAAAGTATAAATTTGTAAGGAGACTTTCCTTTAAGACTAAAAAGACAGGAAGTCTGATCTTTGGTTCCAAGGTCCACAATCTCGCCCAATATATCTACTCTCCTTCCTTTGACAAGAAAGATATGACTAGGTTTTTGTGGGAGAATAAGGGCTACATTGAGCCAGTTTCAAACCTATTAAACAGGGGCTTTGATGTGAAGCTAAGCGAGGCGAACTACAAGGCGGACAGAGATTTCTATATCCTTCAAGGAAATATCGACCTTATCTTAGAAGATTCCTCAATCATGGACCTAAAGACTGGGGCTTTTGATGAGAAAAGTCTCGCCAAATACAAAAAGCAACTTCTAACCTATAGACAGCTCCTTCTAGCTAATGGCAAGAAAGTTAATAAGCTCTACCTCTATTTTATAGAAAAAGATGAGCTAATCGAAGTAAGAGATGAGGGATTTGACATGGCTGCTATAGATGATGTGGCGAGTGAGATTGTAAGAGAAAATTTCGAGCTCAAGACCGAAGATAGGCAAGTTTGCAAGTTCTGTCCTATGAAGCACTTCTGCGGGAGAGCTTGAAATCCCTCTACTATGTTATACAATATAGATAGGTGATAAAATGATTGAATCTCAAATGCTAAAGGGAGTAATAGAAGGCGTTATACTCCATATCATAAAAAACAACGAAACTTATGGCTATGAAATCGTAGAAGAGCTCAAAAATTCTGGCTTTTACGCTATGACTGAAGGAACGGTCTACCCAATCCTACAGAGACTTTCCAAGAAGGGATTTATTTTTGGAGCCTACAAGAAATCTACGATTGGGCCAAAGAGAAAATATTACTATATAAGTCCAAAGGGAAGAGACTATCTCGATAGCTTCTACAAGTCCTTTGACGAGTTAAGTTATGCTACGGGAAATGTATTAAGTAAGGGGATAAAATGAGACTAGATAAGATGATAGGAAATTCTGGCCTAGATACCAGAAAAAACATCAAAAAAAATGCAAAGAAGGGAGCTGTCCTTGTAAATGGCGAAGTAGTAAGGGATACAGCAACCCAAGTCGATCCAGAAGTCGATGAAGTATACTATATGGGTCATTTCGTAGACTATTTCGAAAATATTTATGTCATGATGAATAAGCCAGCTGGCTTTCTTTCAGCGACAGAAGACAGGGATCCAACTGTAATAGATCTCTTGGATGATTTCTATAAGGTGATTGACTTATCTATAGGAGGAAGGCTCGATAAGGATACCACAGGGCTCCTCCTTCTTTCTACAGATGGCAAGTTCATCCACAAGGTAACAAGTCCAAATTCAAATATAGAAAAGACCTATCTTGTAGAAACGAGAGATAAGATAGATGAAAGCCTCATAGACTTATTCAAAGAAGGAGTCTATATCAAAGAAGATGACTACACAGCAAGAAGTGCCAAGCTTGAGATATTAGAAGATAAAAAGGCCGTTGTCAAAGTTACTGAAGGCAAGTTCCATCTTGTAAAAAGACTCTTTTCAAATTGCGATAACAAGGTAGAAGAGCTTAAAAGAATTGCCATAGGAGACTTATCCCTAGACGAACACTTGGCAGAAGGCGAGTATAGGGAGTTAAGTGATGATGAAATATCCATACTTATGGAGTAAAATAAGGATAATATAAGTAAGGATTAGACGGAGAAAACTATGTATGAAAATTACGTAAAGAATATATTGGATAGGATTTTGGCTCTTTTGGGTCTTATAATCCTCTCTCCAATATTTTTGCTTACAGCCCTCGCCATCAAAATCGAAGAGCCCAAGGGAAAAGTCTTCTTCATCCAGGATAGGTCTGGTAAGGAAGGTAAGGCTTTTTCCTGTATCAAATTTAGGTCGATGTCGACAGAGGCTCCAAACAATGCCGCAACTTGGGAGCTTGACAATGCGGATAGCTACATAACAAAAGTGGGCCGTTTCATTAGAAAGACATCCATAGACGAACTTCCCCAGCTTATAAATATAATAAGGGGAGATATGAGTATAGTTGGCCCAAGGCCGGTTATCCTTAAGGAGGAAGAGCTAATTAACTTAAGGAGACAGTTCGGTGCCTTGAGTGTAAGGCCAGGAATTACAGGACTTAGTCAAATTTCAGGCAGGGACAATCTCCCTCCCAAGAAGAAGGCCGAGACAGACGGAGAGTATGCAGCAAATGTAACTTTCTTAAATGATTTGAAGATAATATTAAAAACAATCCCTCAAGTCCTATCGGGAGAAGGGGTTAGCGAAGGAAAGAAGGAAGATTTTAGGTAAAACTAAACATTTTCCTTATTTTTCTGAAAAATATTCATCTTGAATGATTTAAACTGCGGACTCTTGTCTACTTCTATAAAAATATTTATGAAAATGATTGCAAGATTAATTTATTTATGGTAAACTACTAGTAAGAGAATATATTAGAGAAGACGAGCTGTATTTATTTTACACGCTCGTTTTCTGTGTTCATGGAGGTTGTATGACTCACGAAGAGATTTTCGATATAATTTATGAAAATCCTATAATCATGGCTATCAAAAATAACAAAGATTTAAGAGACTCTTTGGATAGTGAAAACAAAATAGTGTTCGTGCTTTTTGGTACTGTAGAAAGCATCCCACACATAGTTAAAAAACTTAAAAAACATGGCAAGATAGTTATGGTTCATGAGGATTTGATTGAAGGCTTATCAAGCTCTCAACTGTCTTCGGCTTTCATAAAAAATTATACTGACGCTGATGGAATTATTACTACGAGGCCGCAAAATGCCGCTTACGCTAGGCAGATTGGCTTATTTGCTATTTTAAGATTTTTCGTCCTAGATTCTCTATCATATGAAAATGTGAAAGAGACTGTAAAGAAGGCAAATTGCGACCTTATAGAGATACTTCCGGGGATTATGCCAAAGATATTGGATGATATATCAAAGAGGACTAGGATTCCTTTGGTGGCAGGCGGGCTAATTAAGGAGAAATCGGATGTAATCGATGCCCTAAATGCCAACGCTATTGCGATATCGTCATCTAATACCGATGTATGGAAAATGTAAAAGGAGATATTATGGGAAAATATATCATGGCACTTGATGCTGGAACAACAAGTAACAGAGCAATCATCTTTAACAAAAAGGGCGAGATTATGTCAGTGGCTCAAAAAGAGTTCACTCAATTCTTCCCACATCCTGGCTGGGTTGAACATGACGCAACAGAAATCTGGTCAACTCAATTAGGAGTTTGTACAGAAGCTATAGCAAAACTTGGCGTAAGTGCTGATGACATCGAGGCAATCGGTATTACCAACCAAAGAGAGACAACCATAGTTTGGGAAAAAGATACAGGTAAACCTGTCTATAATGCAATCGTTTGGCAATGTCGTCGTACAGCAGATATGGCAGACAAACTAGTAGAAGATGGCTACAAGAAGACAATCCAAGACAAGACTGGTCTTGTAGTAGACCCATACTTCTCAGGAACCAAAATCCGCTGGATCCTAGATCATATCGAAAACGGTCAAGAGAGAGCAGAAAACGGCGAACTCCTCTTTGGTACAGTAGATACTTGGTTAATCTATAACCTAACTCGTGGTAAGGTTCACGTAACAGACTACTCAAACGCATCAAGAACAATGATCTTTAACATCCACACCCTAGAATGGGATGATGAATTATGTGGTATACTAAATATTCCAAAATGTATGCTTCCAGAAGTTAAACCATCTTCACACATCTACGGAAATACATTCCCAGGATACTTCGATGGTGAAATTCCAATAGCAGGTATAGCAGGTGACCAACAAGCTGCCCTATTCGGACAAACTTGCTTCGACGAAGGAGATGCCAAAAACACCTATGGTACAGGTGCCTTCCTACTAATGAATACAGGTGAGACAGCAGTTAAGTCAGATAATGGTCTAGTAACAACCATAGCTTGGGGACTTGGAGATGGCAAGGTAAACTACGCACTTGAAGGTTCAATCTTCGTTGCAGGATCTGCTATCCAATGGTTAAGAGACCAACTAAGAATCGTAGACGCTGCTGATGATACAGAATATATGGCAACAAAAGTCGATGATACAAACGGCTGCTATGTAGTTCCAGCCTTTACTGGACTTGGTGCTCCATACTGGGATGCTTACGCAAGAGGATCAATCGTTGGTATCACAAGAGGAACAAGCAAATACCATATAGTTAGAGCAACCCTTGAATCTCTAGCTTATCTAACAAATGACGTACTTCAAGCTATGAGTAAGGACAGTGGTAGAGAACTTCACGAGCTTAAGGTAGACGGTGGAGCTAGTGCAAACAACTTCCTAATGCAATTCCAATCTGATATGATCCAAACCAAGGTAGAAAGGCCTAAGACATTAGAGACAACAGCTCTAGGTGCTTCTTACTTAGCAGGACTTGCTGTAGGTTACTACAAAGACCTAGAAGAAATCAAAGCATATCGTTTAGTTGACCGTGAGTTTACTCCAGAAATCTCTAAAGAAGAAAGAGATAAGAAGGACAGAAACTGGCAAAGAGCAGTTGACAGATCATTTTCTTGGGCAAAAACTTACGAAGAATAATTAGCAAATTTGAAAAAAATGTGATATAATATAAACAGAATATGAATTAGAGAAGGCGAGCTAAAGTATTACCCTACTTTAGCTCGCCATTTTTCTGTTAGAAAAAGGGAGGAATATATGTATGATGCTATAATTATAGGCGGTGGAGTCACAGGAACATCTATAGCCTACCAATTGTCAAAGAAAAAAGGAAAATTCCTATTATTAGAAAAAAACGAAGATGTATGTACAGAAACATCTAAGGCAAATTCAGGAATCTGCCACGGTGGATACGACGCAATTCCAGGAACAATGAAAGCTAAGATGAATGTCAAAGGAAATCATATGATGGCTGATGAGGCTAAGAAACTATCTTTTCCTTACAAACAAATCGGAACTTTGGTTTTATGCCATGATGAAAAAGATTATCCTAAATTAAAAGAGCTTTACGATCAAGGTATAGCAAATGGCGTAGGTGGTATGGAAATCCTTAATGGAGACCAAGTTCGTGAAATGGAACCAAATGTCTCAGATGATGTATGCTACGCCCTATATTGTAAAGAAGCCGGAATAGTAGATCCATTTTTAATGAATGTTGCTTTTGCTGAAGTATCTAACATAAATGGAGTTGATTATAAATTTAATGAAAAAGTAACAGAAACAAATCCAAAAGACGGATATTGGGAAGTTGTTACAGAAAATGCTACATACGAAACTAAGGCAGTTATTAATGCAGCAGGACTTTACTCAGACGAGATCCACAACAGGGTTAGCGATGAGAAGTTTGAAATAAAAGCTAGACGTGGTGAATATCTCTTACTAGATAAGGATACCAAAGGCTTTGTAAACCATGTTATGTTCAACCTACCTACAGAAAAAGGCAAGGGAATCTTAGTTTCACCAACAATTGACGAAAATACTCTAGTAGGCCCAACATCAGACTTTGTAGATGATAAGGGAGACTTAAGATCAACTAGAGAACACCTAGAAGAAGTTATCGAAAAATCAAATGATACAGTTAAAAATGTACCTGTAAGAATGGTAATCACATCATTTTCAGGAAACAGAGCTCACGAAAAGGGCGGAGACTTTATCCTTAAGGAAAGTTTAGATGGATTCTTCGATTGTATAGGAATAGAATCACCAGGACTAACATCAGCACCAGCTATAGGTGAATACATGGCAAATCTTGTAAGCGAAAAATTAAACTTAGAAGATAACAAGGACTTTGTCTATGATAGAAAACCTACACCAAAGACAAGTGAACTAAGCCTAGAAGAACACGATAAGCTAATCAAGGAAGATCCAAGATACGGTAAGATCATCTGTAGATGCGAAAAAGTAACTGAAGGTGAAATAGTAGATGCCATCAACAGACCTCTAGGAGCTAAAACAGTTGACGGAGTTAAAAGAAGAGTAAGAGCTACAGCAGGAAGATGCCAAGGAGGCTTCTGTCTACCAAGAGTTATGGAAATACTCGCTAGAGAGCTTGATGAAAATTACGATGATATAGTCAAAAACCACAAGGATTCTTACTATATCAAAGGTCATGTAAAGTAAGGAGGGCACAATGAAAAATTATGATTTAGTAGTAGTAGGTGGAGGTCCTGCAGGTCTTGCTGCAGCTGCCAAGGCCTATGATTTGGGTGTAAAAAACATCCTTGTAGTAGAAAGAGACGAAATGCTCGGAGGAATCCTTAACCAATGTATCCACAACGGTTTCGGCCTACACAGATTCAAAGAAGAGCTAACAGGACCAGAATATGCCCAAAGATTTGCTGACCTAGTAGAAGAAAGAGACATAGATGTTCTCCTAAACACAATAGTAATGGACTTTGCAAATGACAAGACCCTTACATTAATGAACGAAGAAAACGGAATGTTTACCCTAAAACCAAAGGCAGTAATCCTCGCCATGGGTTGTAGGGAAAGACCAAGAGGAGCCCTAAACATTCCAGGAAGTAGACCAGCCGGAGTATATTCAGCAGGAACTGCTCAAAGAATGATCAACCTCGAAGGCTACATGCCAGGAAAGAAAGTCGTAATCCTAGGATCAGGAGATATAGGACTTATCATGGCAAGAAGAATGACCCTAGAGGGTGCCGAAGTCCAATGCGTTGCAGAAATCATGCCATATTCTGGTGGACTAAAGAGAAACATAGTTCAATGTCTAGATGACTTTGATATACCACTATACTTTAACACAACAATCTCAGGCATCGAAGGAAAAGACAGAGTAGAAGGCTGTACCCTTTCCCAAGTTGATGAGAACATGAAGGTAATACCAGGCACAGAAAAACACTATGACTGCGATACTATCCTACTTTCAGTAGGACTCCTACCAGAAAACGAATTAACCAAAGAAGCAGGAATCGAAATAGATCCAAAGACTAAGGGAGCTATCGTATCAGATAGATTAATGACAAATATCCCAGGAGTATTCGCTTGCGGTAACGTCCTACACGTTCACGACCTAGTAGATTACGTAACAGATGAAAGTGAGCTAGCAGCAGAAAATGCAGCCCACTATATCGAAGGCAAATTTGAAGAGTCCAAGGCAGAACCAATCTACCTAACAGCAGGTGAAGGCATATCTTACACCTTGCCACAATACATCAACCCAGACACAATGGCAGATTCTGCAATCGTAAGATTTAGAGTAAATAACGTATACCAAAACAGAATCCTAAAGATGTTCGTTGATGGCAAAGAAGTAGCAAAGAAGAGAAAATTAGTCTACGCTCCAGGAGAAATGGAAGATCTAATCCTAAAGAAAGAAGACCTCCCAGAAGGAGCTAAGGAAATAGAAATTAAATTGGAGGAAATATGAAAAAGGAATTAACATGTATCAATTGTCCTCTAGGCTGTTCTGTAACAGTAACCATGGAGGATGACGGAACAATAACAGACATCACTGGAAATACCTGCAAAAGAGGTGAAGTTTACGCAAGAAACGAAGTGAAAAACCCGGTAAGAACCATAACATCAACTGTCAAAGTTGAGGGCGGATCTGCTTACTCTGTGCCAGTGAAGACTTCAGATGCAATACCAAAGGAAAAAATGAAAGAAGCGATGGTTGAAATTAACGAAGCCCTTGCCAAGGCTCCTATCAAAGTAGGGGATGTGATAATAGAATCAATAGCAGATACAGGCATAAGCCTTGTAGCTACCGCCAATAGATAAAATAAACAAAATCTTCTCTAAAATATATATATTTACAAAAACGCGGGGCAAAACTCGCGTTTTTACTTTAATAAGTAAATATTATATTTAAAATATATGGTCTTATTTAGCAAACTATGTTATAATAATAGTAAAAAGAAAGCTTTTGTTAGAAATATTTAAGGTTGTAATATATTATTATAAATTCTTACACAAAATCTATAAGCTTAAGAAGAAAAAA
>NZ_JALEIL010000125.1 GCF_022770135.1 Anaerococcus sp.
TAATCCAATAAATAGTCCTAGATAGATTCCTATAGCTGACTTAGATCCCCAAAATCCGATTTTAGAGTTAAGCTTTGCAGCATCGAAATCGTATTTATCTAAGAATGGGAATATCTTATCGATTATCTTATTAAATAACATGACTATTGGATTCATCATATAGTTCATGTGGGTAGTTGTCATTGGGTTTTCGTCTGGTGCATCCAAAAGATCATTAAAGGTTGGTTTCATCAAGTCTGAATTTATAATCTTTAATACTCCTATAAATATTACTAGAAGTGTTGTTACAAGTAGACTTGCACCCATATACATAGCAAATAGACCTGTTATAGCCAAATGCCATATATCGAAAATATCAACGTCTAATGTATTGGTTTTGTTTAGTAAAAGCATAGCTATATTTACTATTATCATTACCAGCAAGAAATATAGGGTGTAAGGAGAACCCCAAGTTATTGTTGCAAGAGGCGCCCAACCCACATCAGTTATACTTAATTCAATTCCTGTTCTTCCTACGAAAGCTTGCAAAGCTTCTGAGAAGCTTGAGGTAAGTATGTTCATTACCGCACCAATAGCAGTAATTGAAATTGCAAGCCTAATACCACCTTCTAAGGCCTTTGAGAATTTAACTCCTACAATTACAGATATAATTGTAAGTACCAAAAGCATGAGCACAGAAGGTATGATAATGTCCATGAATTTTCCCAAATAGGTATTAGCAAATTCTATTATTCCACTCATTTTATTTTCTCCATTTATTAATTCGATTTATTATTTACTAAGTTATTTTAAATTTCCTTCTTTTATTATTGATTCAACCTTATCGTACACAGGTTTAGCCATAGCTGGCATTCTGTAAAGGATTGGACCTGCATCTACTACAGGAATATTTACATCAAAGCCTAAATCAGTTTTTGAAATTTGAGCAAATATGTCGTATTTTTTAATCATATCTTCTGTGATATCCTTTATCATAACTGCATCACATTTTACTTCATAGCCCCTATTTTTCATTTCGTTTTCTAAAGCGTTCTTGATTTGGTGACTTGAATTAACACCTGCTCCACATGCTGCTAAAATCTTAATCATAATTTCCTCCTAAAAATTTTTCTCAATAAATTCGTAAATTTTATCTTCACTATCTAAACTGAAAAGCTCTTCTATTCCTTGTGTTTTTGTAACAAAATCCATTATCTTTGCAAGAACATCAGTCTGCATTCCACCTTCACTATTTAATATCATGAAGATAAATGAAACATCTAATTCTTTTTCTGGATCAATCATATTGTTAAAGCTTATCTTATTATTTAACTTAACTGGTATAACCCTAGTAACCTTGCAAGCTTCCGCTTCTGTGTGAGGTATAGCTATATTAGGCAAGCTATCACTTACAAGAGACATATCCATTCCTGTTGGATAATTCTTCTCTCTTTCTTCGACCATTTGAAGAAATTTATCATTTACCAGGTCATCAGCCTTAAGTTTGTCATAAAGTTCTTTAAATAGATCTTCTTTGCTAGAAGCATCAGATATATATACATTTTCTCTTACTATTAACTCTGACATAATTACCTAATCGTGATATTCTCCCCTATCCCATTTTTCTATAAATTCATCAAAGAATTTATCATTAGACACTTGGTCTTTTTCATCTTCTTTATATTTTTCTTCTATTGCCATTAGTTTTTCTATTAGTTTCTCATTTTCTTCTGTTTTCTTGTATTCTGCATTGATAAATGAGTCTATTATTTCAAAGGCTAAATCTCTCCCTACTATCATTCCACCAAAGGATATTACATTTGCGTTTAGTTCTTCTTTGGCATAGATCGCTGTTGCGCAGTCTCTTACTAGGGCGCAACGGGTACCGAAGGCCTTGTTTACTGCTGTAGATATGCCTACTCCTGTTCCGCAGAGTACTACTCCTAGGTCACAATCGCCTTTTGCTACTAGCTCTCCTACTTTTTTTCCAAAGATTGGGTAGTGGGTTCTTGTGTTATCGTAGCATCCTACATCTACTACTTCATGGCCCAGACTTTTGAGGTGGTCAGATACTTCCATTTTTAAACTTGTGACTATGTGGTCACATCCTAATGCTATTTTCATCTTTACCTCCTACATCATTTTGTTGAGCATGTCGATTCTTATTTGGTGACGGCCTCCGTCATAACCATGGCTTAGGAAGTTTCTTAGACAAGATTTCGCTAAATCTTCTCCTACTATTCCTGAACCCATAACAAGAATCCTTGCTCCATTGTGTCTTTTGGTCATTAGGGCGCTTCTCTCATCAGATACTTCTGCAGCAACCATTCCCTTATGCTTTGAGCAAGCCATATAGGATCCTGCTCCGTATCTATCAAGTACTATCCCTACACTTGCATCATCATTTCCTGTTGTTAAGATTCCATCAACCTCTAAAAGCTTTTCACAAACTGCATTAGAACTGTCCACGAAATCAAAACCATCTTCTGTCAAATCTTCATAAGCGACAGATAAGTTTTCTAACTCTTCGATCAAGGCATCCTTGAGTTTTAAGGCATCCTTGTCGGAAGAAATATACACCTTCATAAAACCTCCTATGTTTGTTTTTGTTATTTATTTATTCTTTTTGTTTGCTTATTTTTATATTACAACATACTCGAACATTTGTCAAGCGTTTGCAAAAAATATTTTTCTAATATTTTCAAAATAAAAATACCCTTAGTTAAGTATATATCTTAATTAAGGGTATTTTGTATCTTAAATTTTATTAGCACAAATACAAACATTTATCTCAAAGCCAGCCCTTATTGCTGTATTTATAGACGCTGTATGAGAAAATTGAGTCGTGTATATCGGACTTACCCTC
>NZ_JALEIL010000134.1 GCF_022770135.1 Anaerococcus sp.
CCTGTATTTGTAACTGATTATCCAAAAAACATCAAGGCCTTCTACATGAAAAGAAACGACGATGGCAAGACTGTTGCAGCCTTCGACATGCTCGTTCCTGGAGTTGGTGAGCTAATAGGTGGTTCACAAAGGGAAGAAAGATATGACGAATTATACAAATCAATGGAAGAAAATGGCCTAAATCCAGAAGAATATGAAAACTACCTAGACCTAAGAAGATTTGGTACAGTAGTTCACTCAGGATTTGGACTAGGATTTGAAAGAGCTGTAATGTATGTTACAGGAATGAAAAATATCAGAGACGTACTAGCTTACCCAAGATACGTACGCGCCTTTGCTGATAAAAACTAGGGGGAAGAAATGGTTGAATATAATCCAAATGCCATAGAGAAAAAATGGCAAAAGAAATGGGATGAGGAAAAGACTTTTAAGTCTGAAATAGATAAGAGCAAGAAGAAATTCTATCCTTTGGTAGAGTTTCCTTACCCATCAGGACAAGGCCTTCACGTAGGCCACCCTCGTCCATATACTGCTCTTGATGTCGTAGCTCGTAAGAGAAGACTTGAGGGAGAAAATGTAATGTATCCAATGGGATGGGATGCCTTCGGTCTTCCAACAGAAAACTACGCTATCAAAAACAAAATCCACCCAGCCAAGGTCACAGAAGATAACATTGCTCATTTCAAAGAACAAATGAAATCAATCGGATTTTCCTTTGATTGGGATAGGGAAGTAAATACAACTGACCCAGACTATTATAAGTGGAGCCAATGGATTTTCATTCAAATGTTTAAGCATGGACTAGCCTACAAGAATGAAATGTCTGTAAACTGGTGCCCATCTTGCCAAGTAGGACTTGCCAACGAAGAAGTAGTAGATGGTAAGTGCGAAAGGTGCGGTACAGAAGTAGTCCACAAGATGAAAAACCAATGGATGCTAAAGATAACTGAATATGCTGATAGACTAATAGATGATCTAGAAGAAGTTGACTTCGAAGAAAGAATCAAGGCCAGCCAAATCAACTGGATTGGTAGAAGCCATGGTTGCGATGTTGACTTTAGGATAAAAGACCTAGACGAAAAACTTACAGTTTATACAACAAGACCTGATACTATCTTCGGAGTATCTTACATGGTAGTTAGTCCTGAGCATCCAATACTTGAAAAATACAAAGAAAGAATCAAAAACTTCGTAGAAATTGAAGCCTACCAAGAAGAGGCTAAGAAGAAGTCTGACTTCGAAAGAAGTGAGCTAAATAAAGATAAGACCGGAGTTATGATTGATGGAATCTCTGCAATAAACCCACTTAACGATAAGGAAATTCCTATCTGGGTATCAGACTATGTCCTAATGACTTATGGTACGGGAGCAATAATGGCAGTTCCTGCTCACGATAGCCGTGACTTTGAATTTGCAAAGAAATTTGATATGCCAATCATCCCAGTCTATGATACTGGAGAAGAGCTTCCTACTACTGATATCAATAAGGGACAAGCCATCAACTCTGACTTCCTAAACGGACTATCAGCAAATGATGCTAAGAAAAAAGCAATCGAATATGTAGAAGAAAATAGCCTTGGTAAGGCTAAGACCAACTTTAAGTTAAGAGACTGGGTATTTTCTCGTCAAAGATATTGGGGAGAGCCAATACCAATGATCTACTGCGAAGAGCACGGTTGGGTTCCAGTTCCTGAAGAAGAGCTTCCAGTAAAGCTTCCTGACGTTCCTTCTTATGAGCCTACAGCTACAGGCGAATCCCCACTATCAGAGATAGAAGAGTTTGTAAACACAACTTGTCCAATCTGTGGCAAGCCTGCAAAAAGAGAAACAGACACCATGCCTCAATGGGCAGGATCAAGCTGGTATTATCTAAGATATATGGATCCAAACAACAAGGAAGCCATTGCGAGCAAAGAAGCCCTAGACTACTATTCACCAGTTGATTGGTACAATGGGGGAATGGAGCATACTACCCTCCACTTGCTTTACTCAAGATTCTGGCACAAGTTCCTCTATGATATAGGGGTAGTTCCAACAAAGGAACCTTACAAGAAGAGAACTAGCCATGGAATGATCCTAGGAAGCGACCACCAAAAGATGAGTAAGTCTCGTGGCAATGTAATAAACCCAGATGATATCATAAGAGATTATGGAGCAGATACCTTAAGATGCTATGAGATGTTCATGGGAGATTTCTCATCAATGGCCATTTGGTCAGATGAGGGAGTAAGGGGCTGTAGGAAATATCTTGAAAGAGTATTTAACCTAACAGACCTTGTAGTAGAAGGCGAAGAATACAGCAAAGAACTTGAAGTAGTAATCAACCAAACTATAAAGAAGGTAAGTGAAGATTACGAAAACCTTAAGTTCAATACTGCTATAGCCCAACTTATGACCCTTCTAAATGAGATGAAGTCCCTTGGTAAAATTACCAAAAAAGACTTTAGAACATATATAACCCTTCTTAACCCAGTAGCTCCACACATGACTGAAGAATTGTGGGAGATGATGGCTTATGAAGGAGAGCTTAACCAAACTACTTGGCCAAGCTATGATGAAGATAAGCTAAGCTTCGATTCATTTGAAATGCCAGTACAAGTAAACGGTAAGGTAAGAGCTACGGTCATGATGGATAAGGACGCTAGCAAGGAAGATGCTATAAAGAGCGCCCAAGAAGATAATAATATCAAATCATATATCGAAGGAAAGGAAATTAGAAAAATAATTTACGTTCCTGGTAAAATCTTAAATATTGTTGTCTAAGAAGATATCTTAGATAGTTTAAAGGAAAACTCAAAGGTCTAACTTTTGGGTTTTTCTTTTTTTATAATTTTTCTTTTATCCCATAAATTTTGTAAGTGATAAAGCTTTTTGAAAAAGATATTTAATGTTTAGAAATAATGATATTGGTTATATATATAAAGATGAAATTATAACTAACTAGATATAATTAAAGAAAGGAATATATAATGAAACTTGCTATAATTTACTATTCACAAACAGGGGTTAACTACTCTATGGCCAAGAAAGCTTATGAAACTGCCAAGGAAGCTGGAGCGGAAGTTAGACTTAGAAAGGTCCACGAAAGCCTAGATACATCAAATGTAATAGAAGGATCAGCTTGGGATAAGCTTCTAAAGGAGACAGCAAATATTGAAGAAGCCACAGCAGAAGACTTGGTTTGGGCAGATGCTATAATATTTTCAACTCCGACAAGATTTGGCAATGTAGCAGCTCAAATGAAGGCCTTTATCGATAGCCTTGGTGGGGTATGGGCAGAAGGAAAGCTAGTAAATAAATACGTAACAGCCTTCTCATCTGCACAAAACTCAAATGGAGGGCAAGAACAAACTATAAGAGCAATCTATACGAGTGCCATGCACTGGGGAGCAATCATAGTTCCAACTGGCTACACAGATGATTCAATCTACCTACAAGGAGGAAATCCTTACGGAGTAAGTGCAAGCCAAGACCCAGAAAAACAAGACGCAACAACTACCAATGATGTAATGCCTGCGGTAGTCCACCAAACTAAGAGACTTCTAGAAGTCTGTAGCAAATAAAATTTGAGAGACCTCAAAGTAAATTGATAATTGATTTTATGATAATTATCAAGGCTTTGAGGCCTTTTTATTTACATATATTTTAATATTAATAAGATTTAGATTAAAAAAGTTAATCTTGAAAAATATCGATTAATTTCATATAATAGATTTGACAAGAGTTAGATAAAGATGTACGATTGTATTACAAACATCATACAAAGAGGGATTTATGAAAGCTATAATAAAGAAAAATATTTTCAATATAATATCTGT
>NZ_JALEIL010000137.1 GCF_022770135.1 Anaerococcus sp.
AAGGGGGACCTCTAGAACATATTATAGCAGCAAAAGCTATTGGATTTAAGCAAAATCTAGATCCTAGCTGGCTAGCTTATGCCAAACAGATAAAAGCTAATGCCAAACAAATGGAAATCTCCTTTAAAAAGAATGATTTTGACTTAGTTTCTGGAGGAACTGATAATCATCTATTACTTTTAGATTTAAGGAATATGGGAATAACTGGAAAAGAAGCTCAAAACTTACTTGATGAAGTCTATATTACTACTAATAAAAATGCTATTCCTGGCGAAGAATTATCTCCTAATATAACTAGTGGACTTAGGATAGGAACTGCCGCAGTTACTACGAGGGGAATGAAGGAAAGTGAAATGGAAACTATAGTTAACTTGATTAAGAAAACTTTAAAGAAAGAAGATACTGTGGAAAATATTAGAAAGGAAGTTGTAAATCTTACTAATAGATTCCCGGTATATGGAGAAAAAATATGAAAATGCCGATAGTAACTCTTGTGGGAAGGACAAACGTTGGAAAGAGCACCTTGTTCAACAGACTTGTAGGCAAGAGAAAATCAATAACTGAAGACATTTCTGGAGTTACAAGGGATAGGATTGTAGATAAGGTTGAGTGGCAAAACAAGGAGTTTTTGCTAGTCGATACTGGTGGTCTCGATATATCAAACAAAGAAGTAATGAATACCGAGATCAAATCCCAAGTAGAAAAGGCCCTAATAGAGACAAATCTTATCCTTTTTGTTGTAGATGGCAGGGAGGGAGTCAATCCTTACGATGTCGATATAGCAAACGAAATTAGAAAGTATAATAAACCAGTTATAATAGTTGCAAATAAACTAGATTCATTCAAAATCCCTGATGATATATATGACTTTTATCAATTTGGATTTGATGATATGTCAATGATATCTGCTGAGCAGAGCAAGGGATTGGGTGATTTACTAGATAAAATCGTTTCATTTATAGACTTCTCTTCTTTTGAGCAAATAGAAGACGAAACAAGAATCGCTATAATTGGCAAGCCGAATGCTGGAAAGTCATCCCTAGTCAATCTTTTATTAAATGAAGAAAGAATGATAGTTACAGACATTGCTGGAACAACAAGGGATGCTGTAGATAGCTACTGGCAATATAATAATCATAATTATGTTTTGATTGACACAGCAGGACTTAGGAGAAAATCAAAAGTTAAAGAAAATGTAGAATACTATGCTAATCAAAGGACCTTCGATGCTGTCGATAGTTCAGAGATATGCTTATTCCTAATAGATGCAAATGTTGGAGTTACAGAGCAAGATGCAAAAATTGCAGGATATGCTCACAATCAAAAAAAGGCAATAATAATAGCGGTAAACAAATGGGATTTGGTTGATAAAGAAACAAATACTATGAGGGATTTAGAGAGGGATATTAGAGAAACACTCTCTTTTGCTCCATATGCTCCAATAGTATTTATTTCAGTCCTAGAAAATAAAAGAATTGATAAATTATTAGACTTATTTGAAGTTGTGTCTAATAATTACCATACAAGAATTAAAACTGGTGTATTAAATAATATTTTACAAGATGCTATATTACTTAACCCACCGCCACAAGATAAGGGTAAGAGGCTTAAGATATACTATATGTCACAGGTATCTACCGCACCTCCTAAGTTTATGCTTTCAATAAACGATAGGGATCTTGTTCACTTCTCATATACTAGATATCTAGAAAATCAAATCAGACAAAATTACAGCCTTATAGGCGTGCCATTTAGTTTTGTTTTCAAACAAAAGGGTGAACAAAAATGATTGCGCTGATTGCTTTATTATCTTATATATTAGGATCAATACCTTTTGGTTTTATAATAGGAAAGGTAATTTTTAAGACTGATCTAAGAAAGCTCGGATCAGGAAATGTTGGGGCCACTAATGCCTTAAGAAATTTTGGTAGACTTGCTGGCTTTACAACCTTTCTTTTTGATTTTCTAAAGGGAAGCCTTGCTTGCTATTTAGGAGAAAAATTCGGGGGAGAACTAGGTCAAGCTTTAGCTATGTTTTTCGTAGTTATAGGTCATATGTATAGTTTTATCCTAAAGTTTAAGTCTGGCAAAGGTGTTGCTACATCTTTTGGCGCACTTCTTCAAATAGATTATAGATTTGCCTTAATTCTTTTGGCCATATTTATTGTCTTAATCCTAATATTTAGGATAGTTTCTCTATCATCAATAATAACAGCAGTTATTGCTGCAGTACTTGCTGTATTTAGATACAAGTTAAGCTTTATTACTGTAGCTGTTGTTTTGATTGCTTGTTTAGTTGTTTATAAGCATAAGGACAATATAAATAGATTAAAACTCGGAGAAGAGAAGAAAATATTTTAAGGAGTCTTATGGAAATATCGATAATAGGTTCAGGCAGCTGGGCTACAGCTATTGCAAATCTTCTAAGCGACAATTATGATATTCTCATGTATGCCAGGGATAATAATGTAGTTAATGCTATTAATACAAGGCACATCAATTCAAAATATTTTCCAGAAAAAATATTAAAGGAAAATGTAAGAGCAACACAGGATATCAAAAATACTTTAGAAAACAAGTATATAATTAATGCAATTCCAACTCAAAGTATCAGAAATGTTTACGAAAATCTAGGTCCTTACTTTGATGAGAGTAAGGTAATAATCAATCTATCTAAAGGACTTGAACTTAACACTCACTTTAGGATATCAGAAATATTTGAAGATATTTTAGGAAAAATTAATTATGCTATCCTAAGCGGTCCATCTCATGCGGAAGAAGTAATAGATGAAATGCCAACAACCTTGGTCTGTGCATCAAATAACATAGAGCTTGCTAAAGATATCCAAGAAATTTTTAATAGAGAATATTTTAGGGTATATACATCAACAGATGTAATAGGTGTAGAGATAGGTGGAAGTATCAAGAATATATTGGCCTTTGGAATTGGAATGGCCGATGGTCTTTCGTATGGAGATAACTCTAAGGCTGCTCTTATAACGAGGGGAATTCATGAGATGGAAAGATTTGCCACTAGATTTGGAGCGAGTGAGAAGACTATAAACGGTCTTGCTGGAATTGGAGACCTTATAGTAACTGCTACAAGCAAGCTTTCAAGAAACAATAGGGCAGGTAGGCTTGTTGGTAAGGGTTATAGTATTGATGAGACTATTTCAAAAATACAGATGGTTGTTGAAGGTATCCCTACGACTCAAGCAGTCTATGAACTTGCTAAAGAGAAAAATATTGAAATGCCTATTACTGAAGAACTCTACAAGGTGTTATTTGAAGGAAAGTCAGATCACCAATCTGTTAAAGATTTGATGGGAAGAGACCTAAAAAATGAATATTAAATTCGAAATATTCTTCTTATTAAGATATAATGTAATAGAGAGATAAAAAACGCAAAGGAAGTAATTATGTTAGATAGGTTTAAAGAATTTATAGGTATTGACGACAAATACGATGATTACGACGAGGATCAGTTGTATTACGACGATCTAGAAGAAGAAACAAAAGAAGAAAGTAAGGATAAATCTGAGAAGAATGAAACATATAAATCATATTTTTCAGACTCAAACTATAAGAGCGAAGAAAGCGATGAAAGTTTTAAGCCATCATTTACAGATAGCTTCAAGAATAATTCTTCATTCAAGAGTTCTAAATCATCAAGAAGAGGAGACAATGTAGTAAAAATGAGTGATAAAAATTTTGCTGGATCAAGTTCAATGAGAATTTCAATTCAAGAACCATTAGATTATGAAACAGATGCACCAAAAGTTATTGATGACATCCTTAACAAAAAGGTAGTTGTCCTAAACTTAGAGATGGTTGAATCAGATACAAGAAGACAAATCTTTGACTTCGTAAGCGGTGCTGTATATGCCTTAAGCGGTACGGTTGAGAAAGTTACAAAAGGAATATTTGTTATAAGTCCAAACGGTATACAAATAGACCCTGCTGTTACCGATCAAATATCTGAAGGAAATTATAATCAATTATAGATCGATCTAAAAAATCGATCTTTCTTTTTTATGAGTTTAGAATATAATTTAAATTTTATTAAGGATAAGGCTAAGAAGTCTAACATCAAGAAAGCTATATCTATTCTAGAGAGAGGATTCTATAGCAAAAAAGAGGTCTCTAGTTTCTTTCTTGATCCATTTGAGAGGAAAGTTATAAAAGATATAGCCAGAAAGAATAATATAGATATAGTGTTTGTTGGTGGTAATGATGAATGCGAAAGAAAAATATTTGTAGCGAACTACTATTATCTCCCTTTAGAAGAAAGTAATTATATAAAGGTTCTCACTTTCAATGGTAGCAAAATCAAGCACCCCGATGTATTAGGAGCCTTAGTCCATATGGGAATTGATAGAAATAGTATAGGAGATATATCGGTTTTAGATGGTTCAGTAGAATTTGTAGTACTTGAAGAAGAGGCAAATTTTATAAAATACAATCTAAGTAAGATAAGAAGAGAAGGCATACATATTGAAATCAAAGAGGAATGTAAATTAAATAAAGAAAAAGAAGATTATATTTCATCTACTAGCTTTATTTCTTCAGTAAGGCTTGATAATATTGTATCTAGCTTAATAAATACTTCTAGGGCTAAGGCTAAGATTTTAATAAATAATAGGCTTGTGAAGGTAGACCATCAAACTATAACAGATCCAAGTTATAATTTGGATGAAGGTGCTATGATATCGATAAGAAAAGAAGGGAGATTCATCTTTGATAGGATAAAAGGACTTAGCAAAAAGGGAAACTATCACATAGAATATAGGAAATTAATATGATATATTTACTAATTATAATATTGGGCCTTGTAATTGATAGGCTCACGAAAATTTACGCTGTTAATAACTTAATGGAACGAACTTTAGATGGCAAGTTAATTAATTTAACCTATCTTGAAAATAGGGGAGCGGCTTTTGGAATTTTACAAGATAAGAGATTGATATTTATAATACTTACAACTGCAATTGTAATATACTTACTTTATTATTTTCTTAAAAATATAAAAACAAGTCCAATGATACTCAACTTATCGCTTGCAATGATTATATCTGGAGCTATAGGTAACTTCTATGATAGGCTTATCCAAGGATATGTAGTAGATTTTATAGAGTTTTCTTTTGTACGATTTCCAGTATTTAATGTTGCAGATATTTTAGTAACAGCAGGTTGCACTCTAATGATTATTTATATTATCTTACATGGGGATAAATAATGAGTGTACAAATTGGAAATGATTGGGATCAATTACTAAAAGACGAGTGGGAGAAGCCTTACTACAAAAACCTCAGAAAGTTTTTGATTAATGAATATAAGCATTATAATATATATCCTGATATGTATGATTTATTTAATGCCCTCAAATATTTAAGTTATAATGATACCAAAGTTGTGATTTTAGGACAAGATCCCTATCATGGTAGGGGCCAAGCTCATGGATTTTCATTTTCTGTAAAAAAGGATGTATCCATACCTCCTTCCTTGCTAAATATTTATAAAGAACTACATGATGATTTGGATCTTTTTATGCCAGATAATGGAGATTTAACCAAGTGGGCTGAACAAGGAGTTCTGCTTTTAAATACAGTTCTTACTGTAAGAGAAAAATCTCCTAACTCCCATAAGGGAAAAGGCTGGGAGATACTTACTGATAAGATAATAGAGTTATTGAATAAACGTGAAAAGCCTATGGTATTTATCCTTTGGGGAGCAAATGCAAAATCAAAGGAAAGATTAATT
The DNA here is from genome assembly GCF_022770135.1 of Anaerococcus sp. Taxonomy (GTDB): domain Bacteria; phylum Bacillota; class Clostridia; order Tissierellales; family Peptoniphilaceae; genus Anaerococcus. The sequence continues at coordinate 5,761 of NZ_JALEIL010000137.1, forward strand.
ACCAATAAAAATCATCTTATCTTAAAATCTGTACATCCTTCGCCCTTATCGGCTTATAGAGGATTTTTTGGATCAAAAGTTTTTTCTAAGACAAATGAGTTCTTAAAAGCAAATAATATGGAAGAAATTGACTGGCAGATCGAGAATCAGAGATGATTCTCGATAATTTTTTTTGCTAAAATAAGGATATTTTTGTGATTATATTTATAATTCTGTCTTATTATTAGGAAATGTTCGTCAATACTGAGACTTGTCTCATTTTTGATCTCAAAATTATTTATACTTACATAGCCTTTAACATCCTTATCAAGAATTCCATATAAAACTTGCAAATTGATTATAATTGTTCTTCCTTTTATTATTAATTCATAATTTTCTCCATTAAAATAAGATTCATTTAGAAGATTTTGAGACCTTAGAGAAATTCTTGCAACGTCGTTATTTATATCACAGTTTAATAAAGTTATAGGAGATAAAGTTGAATTAATTGAAAGTTTATCTTCAAAATATTTTTCTATATAAACAATCTTCTCGGTTGCAATAAGATCATTTTCATTATGCTTCATTATTGGATAAGGATTTGTACGTCTTTTCAAATCATTAGATAATTTGCTGAAAGTTTTGTAGCGTGAAGGGTCATTCCTATAGAAACCTGCAAGTTTCTCAATATCATTAAGCTTAAGTGATTCAAAATCAAAAAACTTGTTATAGGGCCTTATTATCTTAAGTAAGTCTAAACTTTGTGGTAGTAGCGGGAAATCTCTGTGCTTTATAAGCCTATTATTTAAGAAAGGTATATCAAAGGTATCACCATTATAGGTAATTACATTCTTTTCTGATATTTTTCTCTTATAAATTTCAAGCAATCTTTGTTCTTCACTATCATCTTGAGCAAAATATTGGTAAATATAAGCCTTACCATCTATTTTTTCAATTATACCTAATAATACAAGTCTATCTATAGAAGAGTCAAGGCCCGTAGTTTCTATATCTAAAATAATTTCATCTTCTTTTAAATTTTTAGCTTCATGTCTTTTCTTTAATGTAATCATATTATTACTATACTATAATTTGTAATTAGACTTCGTTATAATATAATGAATAAGTTAAGGAGTAGTCTATGATATATTTAGATAATGCAGCAACTACAAAAATGTACAGAGAAGCCATCGAAAAAATGGTTGAGGTAGAAGAAAATTATTATGCAAATACTTCATCAATTCATTCATTTGGCATGGATTCTGAAAATTTAGTAAAGAAAAGTAAAAATATAGTGGCAAAGGCTATAA
>NZ_JALEIL010000010.1 GCF_022770135.1 Anaerococcus sp.
TAAAATAGAAAAAAGCGGAATATGACTGTAATTAATGTCTTTTCCGCTTTTATCTTACTTATCAAGCCTTCTAAAGATAATAAAGCCTAAAATAATGCTAGTTAGGGATAGGATTATTACATAGATATAACCAAAGTTCCATTCAAGCTCTGGCATATTATCAAAGTTCATCCCGTACCAACCTGTTATAATTGTAATTGGTGTAAAGATCGCAGTAATTACAGTAAGGACTTTCATGGTATTGTTCATCGAAAGATCCATCTTGGATGTATAGGAATCCTTGACATTGTTAATATAATCGTTAAGATAGGTGATGTTTGACGAATATCTTTCCACCCTAAAGGTAATTGACTTAAGGTGCTTGATATCATCTTCATCAAAAATATCATTCTCATTTTCTGTAAGAAGCTCCAAGGTATCTATTAGTCTCTCGTAAGATGTATAAAGGTTTAGGGCCTTGTGCCTATTGTCTGTAATGATATCAATGCTGCTTGTTAGCTTTTTATTTTTTATAATCCCATCTTCAACAGCAGCTGTTTGGTTCTTAATATCTTCAAAAACCCTTGTATGGTTGCTGATTAGGGCTGCTATAAAAAATTTAAGGAGTCTTCCTGGAGATCTTGCCGCTGTTTTTTTATTGATCATCCTCCTAAAGGCAACCGAGGTGGAAGCATCCCTGTCATAGAGATCTACTATGATAAGTCTATTATTTTCTATGTAGAAGCCAACAAGGTCTGATGTATCGAGATTTCCCTTGATATCGAGCATCTCAAGAATAGCAAAGGTATAATTATCCTCAACCGCCATATAGGTCTTAGTAGAAATATCCGAAACTAACAAGTCTATGATAGCATTGTCGAGTTTATAAGTCTTTGCAAAATCGATAAAACTATCCTTGCCCAAATACATCAAGTAAAAATCATCATCTTCTATAACATCATAAAAACTTTTTATATCACTTTTCTCAAAACCATTATCCGTATCAAATTTGTAAATAAATTCCATCTTCCCTCCTAAACATTCAGGAAATTTTATATCTTTACTAATAATATAATAACTATATAAATTAGGATTGAAAATGTCAAAACTACGCTATCTTTAAAATATATTTCTCAATTCCTTTTCAAATTCAGATATATTTTTATATGCCTTTTTTGTTTTTTCTAGATTGTCTTTAATGATATTTTTTATATCTTCTCTTTTGTTATTAGAATAAAATTCAATTTCTAAGTTTTTTAGAACTTTCATAGATAAATTGTTAGAATTTTTAAGCTCTGATTTTATTAGGTCTTTGGTCTTTTGAGAGTTCAAAAATGCTAAGATATAATAGGGATCAACCTTGTTCTTGTCTAATCTTAGAATAAACAAATTATCATTTACCAAATATTTATTCGCATCATCTACTATAGCTGTATTGTAGGGAAAAGTTTTAGAGATAATCAAGTCTCCCTCACTTGCATAAAACAAAGAACTGATATTTCCAGCAAAAGTAGAAAAAGATCCACTAACAAATCCCTTTCCAATGTTCGAATTTGATACATAGGAAAATCCCTTACGGTCATATATAAGTCCTAAGTTAAGTAGTTCTGCTACAGAATATCCCCTCCTTGCTTGAATAATAAAATCTTTTAACCTATAAATCTTAGAACCATCTTTTATATTATTTAACTCAGCTAGAGAATATTTACCTACTAGTGAAGCATCAAAATATCCTTCCTTAAATAAAATGTAGTTTCTATCAAAGAATCTATAAAAAAGTCTATCTTCCCTTCTACCAACCTTTAGAAAAACTTTTTGGTTGTCAAAATTCGTTAAAGAAAACAAGGGGAATTTGTTCTCTATTGATTTTCTAAAGCTGAGATCTCTTTCTCTCATAAAATCTTCATAAGGCATGACTAAAAGAGCTTCAGAAAAACTATTTTCATCAAGAATCTTTTCACAAAGAGTCAAATCACCTGATAAATCTATTATTTTATCAAAGTTTAAATTTCTCAGACTTAAAACATCCTTCATAAAAACAAATCCCGGCATAGATAATGCCTTCTTCATAAGACTTAGAAGGATAAAATCTTCATAATCTCCCACTAAAAACGATGCATCAGCCAACAAATTTTGCTTTAATATCAAAGAAAACTTCTTAATATCATTATCTAAAATTATAAGACAATTTCTCCCAGCCTTTAGAACTTCCTTATAAAAACTTAATTCCCCTTTGCTGAGATTTATCTTAGAGAAAATATAAGGGAAATTTTTAATAATCTCTAAGATAATATCCTTAGAAAAGCATGATTTTAGCATCTTGATATGTCTTGAATAGGTTAACTTTATCTTTTCCAAATAAGACCTAGTAGTACTTGATAAATTAAAGTCAAACCCTAATGAAAGATATAAAATTGACATGATGTGGGCTGAATTTGTAATTTCTCTAAGATTTTCAATAACATAATAATTTTTACAAATGCTATCTATAATAAAATTAGGGTATAAATTTTCATCTATATTCTTTAACAATAAAGAAATGAGACTACTAACATCTTTTCTAATCGCTGCTCCATATGGAGGAGGTACATCAACAATCTCTGCCCTATATAAATGTGGAAAGTCTTTTTCATTCAAAAATTTATCAAAAGATTCCTTAACCAAATCGTAAATACTATTTATAACAAGAAATTTTGGATCAGACACTTCCAAAAGCTCAATCTCTCTATCAAGTGCCCTTAGCTGAGTTTTTATATAGGTTTCATAAGAAAGCTCATCAAGAGATCTTAGGAAAGAAAAAACTTCTTGTCCATCTCTAGTTACAAATCCATCCAAAAACTCCCCATCAGGAGACGTTTTGAAAAAATCTGTAACATAAGCTCCTTCAAGCTTAGTATCTGAGAAAAGATTATTGAACCTTGTTATCGCAGGATCAGCCTTAGAAAACATCCCCTCTTCCAAATTATGGAAAACCCAAAAAGGGACAAGTTCAGATTTTTCAAAAACATCGTAAGCATTTCCTCTAAAACTCCTATAAAGCCTATAAAAATCCTCATCATCGGTCCTAAGATTCATAGCTAAATATATATAAGAAGGTTTAAAATTTTCCTCCCTATATTTTTTATCATCAAAACAAGGAGGCAGACCATTTCTAATCCTTTCATCATCCCAAATCAAAAATGAAGATAAATGTGAAAATTCTTTTTTCAAAAGTTCATAATCCATAAGTCCTCCTAAGTAATTCTTTCTTATAATTATACAATACCATTCAGAATAATAAGGGTAATTAATTACTCCAAATATTTTGATATTTGAAATTTTACGATAAACAAAACTTAAACGAATAGAAATCTACAATTATTACAGGATAAAGTCTAAATAATAGGCAAAAATAAATAAAACCTCTTATCTATGAGGGTAAGATAATACCCTGAAAGTTTTGATTATTAATGATATATTTAGTCCATATAATAAGTATATTTTAAGGAGAAATTATGAAAAATTCAAGAAAAATTGTAGTTGGATCTGCTTTAATACTTGCTCTATCCTTTAGTACTATAGAAAATAGTATTTCTTATGCGGAAGAAGATACAATAAAAAATGTTGAAACGAATGAGATCAAAACAAAAGAAGAAAATAATAAAAATCTTCTAGAGACTCCTAATGAAGAGTTAAAAGAAGATAGTAATGTAGAAAACACTGAAGAATTTAAAGAAACCAAAGATATTGAAGAATCAAATGAACCAACTGAACTTAAATCAGAAGAATCAAATAAACCAGCCGAACTTAAATTAGAAGAATCAAATGATAAAACTTATACCGAATCAGACTATGACGAAAATTATAGTAGGGTAGATGAAAATCAATATAAACATAGAGACCAATTTGATGATGATAAGATAGATTTCAATGAAGAAGAATACAATAATGCTAAGGCTTATGAAAAGTCAGAGGAATATCAAAAAGAAAACCCATACAATAAGATTCAAAATATCAAAAAAATAGAAGAAAACAAAAGAATAGAGAAATTTGATGAAAATCTAGATATCGGCTTTGGTGATGGAGTAATTGCGAAAAATTCTGGAGGACTTCTAAATGATTTTATTAAATTTAATTATAAGGATGATAAAGCTTATTTAGATAATTCCAATAATAGGAGATTTTTCAGTATAAGTTTCGATGATGAGGACTTCGATCCAAGTAAGGCAGGAGATTATGAGATAAAAGCTACGGTCATGTCATATAGCAGTTATGATTCAGGGAACTTTACTTTAAGAATTGGTGACATTGTAGAAAACTTCATTAGAGTAAGTGTAGTTGATGATGGAAATAATAGAGTTATGTATGATAGCGAAATAGAAGCTATAAATGCAGCTAATGAAATCATTGAATCAAATGACGATTTCAATTTTTATAGAATTATTCGAGATGGAAACAAATACAGCTATGAATTAGCTTACCACGAAGGATCTCATTATAAGAAATATAAAGAATTAAAGCATGATGAATACGATGATTATCTAGAGGATTGGAAATCTCATGAAGAGTTTAAAGAGATGTTCAAAGAAGATATCCATAAGTACGATGAAGAATCTCAAAAATATATAAATTCTGTCATCCATGATGGGTTTTATAGTTCAAAACCCTTAAGTAAGGAAGAATTTGGAGAAAAACTCCGAATTCATAATTCCTACGCGGAAGGAAAGGTAGCTAGTAAAAATTTCCAAAATAGAATAATTGATAACTTAAATCTCTTACCTCAATACGACTACAAGGATTTAAGTTTAAAAGAAAAGATAAATATAGATAGTTCTAATGAAATAAATCTATATAACGCCAATCTAGAAGTAGGAAATAAGCTTCCTCACTTAAAGAAACTAGTTGAGTTTAATTTTTCAGAATACGGCCCAAGAGTAAATTATAGCTGGGATCCTGACTCTATCGATACAAATAAATTAGGGAAACAAAATCTTGACGTTAAATTCACCTACAGAAACTCTAAAGGCGAAGAAGAAGAGTTCACTAAAACTCTTGTAATAAATATAGTTGATAGTAGTAAACAAGACCCTGATACAGATCAAACTTTAGATAAAAAAGGCCTTGAGAAAGAAATTTCTGAAGAAAATTCTATAGATCCTAAAGATTTTACAGAAGAAAGCTATCAAAATTATAAAGCCTTGCTAGCAGCAGCCAAAAATATTTTAAATAAAAAAGATGCTAAACAAGAAGAATTAGACAAGGCTTTAGAAGAGCTAAAAGAATCTAGGGATAACCTAGTAAAAGTTAATAGTGACAAAGAAAATCAAGCTGACAAAAATAATGATAATAAATATACTGCTGGTAAAAATGATGATAATCAAAATACTGGTGTCGAAAATAATGATAACAAAAAAGAAAATTCAAAACCTGATGGAGAAAACACGGATAAAATAAGTAAAGAAGATAGCAAAGCTGAAGTTAATGAAGCTAATGGAAATGGATCTAAAATAGATAAAAACGATAAAACTGATAGCATTGATAAGAAAAACAACGATAAGAAAATAAGTGATAATAAAGTTGATAATAAGACTATCAAGGAAGAGGATAAAACTGAAGATAAGGAAAAAATTAAACCAGTGAAGGTAAGTGAAATTAAACAATCTTCTAACGTGAAAACTGGCGTTACTGGTCTTGCAGGAGTTATTGGTGCATTGGCAACCGCTGTGGGTGGATATTTCTTTACAAAGAAAAACAAATAAAATCCTATAATAATATATGAAAATACAAAAGTCCGGGCCTTAGGCTCGGACTTTTGTACATTTTATTTCGCCCCTCTAATATCTTCCTTGGCGTGGATTAATTGAGTTACTATCTTGTTATATGGAGTAGCGATTTTATGATTCTTTCCCTTTTCCACTACTGCCCCATTTATAAAGTCAATTTCTGTTTTTCTGTTTCTTTCTATGAGGTCTTGGTACATGGAAGGGTGGTGGTCTTTGGCTTCTTCTGCTGTTTTATAAATGTATTCTAGCATCTCTTTTCTATCAAGATCAATTCCTTCAGCACGACCTACTTCTGTAAATTCCTTTACTAGTTCAATTATAATCTCCTTGGAGGAGTCTGAATCGAAGAATTCTCCAATGGTGCATTCCATAAGCGTGGTCATGGAATTCATAGTTCCATTTACCATAACCTTTCTCCAGATCGCATACATCACGTCTGTATCGTATTTTGCTCCAAGGCCTGCCTTATCTAAGAGATC
>NZ_JALEIL010000073.1 GCF_022770135.1 Anaerococcus sp.
ATCGAAATTTATTTTATCGTTAAGTTACCCTTATCTCGACTAAGAGAGTGAAACGAACGCATGGAGAGATCTCATTAGATTTCTCCGCTCACTCCGTTCGGTCGAAATAAGGGTTATTTTGATTTTGTCAACAGTCTGAGATTGGCGTAAGCCAATCATCTAGTTTCGCACTCCGCCAAGGAGCAGAGGGGGTGAATGACAAAGGGGTCAAGGGGAAAGGGTAGAGGGGGCCTCTGCCGCCCCCTTAGCCTGTCCCCTTGGGTTCGAAGGGTTCAACCCTGCTCAAAAGTATATTCCAATACAAAGAAATACTAGTTTTATAATACGTATTAACATATTTTAAATAAATCTACTTATACATTGAGCTTCGAAGGGTCCAACCCTGCTTCAGGATATATTCTAATACATAAATACTTTTTATAAAAAACTTTTAGTCAAAGATATTTTTAAAAATATCTCTCCTTCCCATTGTCCAGTAATTTCTCAATAGCATAGCCCACTCCAGAGTTTAAGTTGGATTTTGTTATAAAATCTGCGTGGGCTTTGAGTTCTTCTACGGCATTTCCCATGGCTACGGCAAATCCTGCTTCTTCTAGCATGGGGATGTCGTTTTTTTCGTTTCCTATTGCCATTACCTCGCTCATATCAAGGCCTAGCTTTTCTATCATTTGACCTATGGCGTAGCCCTTGTTGGTGTTTTTGTTCATCACCTCTATTAGAAAGGGGGCGGTTTGGACTGGGTAGTAGTTTTCTTTTAATTCTTTGGGCATATTTTTGATAAAGCGGCTTATCTCACTTGCGGAACCTAGGATAAGAAATCTCCCGAAGTCTTTATCCTCTGGCCAATTATCGTAGGCTACTGTCTTTATTGGAAGCTTGTTTATTCTAGCGTCCATTTTTGTATAGAAGTTAGGATTTTTGTGTCTGGTGTAAAATCCTTCATCATCCATACTAGATAATTCTAGCTTAAAGCCTTCAAGCATTTGATCTACGATAAGGAGGTCTTTGGGTCTTTGGTAAGTTCCAAACATGGGCTTTCTCGTGAAATTATCATAGACGTAGGATCCGTTTTGGCAAATTGTAAAGTGTCCCTTTTGGGCTAGGTCTAATTCTTCTATAAGATGAATCATGCTAGTAAAGGGCCTGCCGCTAACTAGGGCAATGTGAATGCCTTCCTTCTTTGCTTTTTTGATCGCTTCTTTATTCTTCTTTGTTAATCTTTTAAGTGGAGTTACTAAAGTTCCGTCCACATCAATTGTTATTAATTTAATCATAAAGTCATTATACTCTATAAAAATTATTAATTTCTCTAATTTTGGGTATATATAAGTATGGAAAGACAAAAGGAGGAATAATTTTGATTATTGGAATACCTAAAGAATTAAAAGATCAAGAATCCAGAGTGGCAATCATTCCTGGAGCTTGTACAGAATTAACTAAATCAGGAAATAAAGTTATTATAGAATCTGGAGCAGGACTTGCGTCTGGAATTAGCGATGAAGATTATAAAGAAGCTGGAGCAGAAATTGTAGATACTGCCGCAGAAGTTTGGGAAAATGCAGATATTATCTATAAGGTTAAAGAACCACTAAAGGAAGAATACAAGTACTTTAGAGAAGGTCTTATTATCTATACCTACCTTCACCTTGCAAGTAACCCAGAGCTTACAGACGCTCTTATAGAAAACAAGGTAACAGGAATTGGTTTTGAGACAGTTCAACTTGATAATAGACTACCACTTCTACAACCAATGTCAGAAATCGCTGGTAGGATGGCAGTTCAAGAGGGAGCACAATATCTTACAAAACCAAAAGGTGGACGTGGAATCCTCCTTCAAGGAGTACCAGGAGTTAGACCTGCCAATGTTGTAATCGTAGGTGCAGGTACTGTAGGAACAGCTGCAACAAGAATAGCTGTAGGAATGGGAGCAAGAGTTACAGTTCTTGATGTAAATATCGAAGCCCTAACTCAACTACACAACATCTTCCCAGATAAGATCGAAACACTCTATTCTAACCCACTAAACATAGAAGATGCAGTTAAAAATGCAGACCTCGTAATATCTACAGTCCTAATCCCAGGTGCTCGTGCGCCACAACTAATCAAAGAAGATATGGTTAAACAAATGAAGGAAGGATCTGTAATAGTGGACGTGGCTATAGACCAAGGTGGTTCAACTGACCTAACAAAGGGAAGACCAACAAGCCACACCAACCCAACCTTTGTTGAACACGGAGTAATCCATTACGCAGTTGCAAATATCCCAGGTGCAGTAGCAATGACATCAACATATGCCCTATCAAACGCAACAACTAGATACGCCAAGGCCTTAGCAGATCTTGGAGTAAAGGGAGCATGTGAGAGATTCCCAGAGCTAATCAAGGGAATCAATACTTATGATGGAAAAGTAACATATGAACCTGTAGCTGAGGCTAACGATAAGGAATATGTAGAGCTTAATATTGAGTAATCTATAAATTAAATAAGAGCTTAGACTACCGACCAAGATTTATAATTGGTCGGTAGTTTTTTATATACTTATAAAATCGCTAGTACTTAAGATAAAATTTAATATTTAATTTCTATTATTAAAGATAAAAACTTTGAAAAAATTGATAAAATATTTGCAATCATGTCTACAAAAAATATAATACCTAGTAATATACTAGGGTATAAAATCACAATCGATTTGAACTTTTTACATTGTCCTATTATATTAAAAAATCTAAAAGCATCAGTAGACTCAGGAAGTTATGCCCTTCAAGTTTAATATTTCTGAGTTTAAGCTTTAAATATCGGAAAATTTCCGAAAAAAGAAGGGGGATATATGCCATACAAGTATGTAGACAAAGATTTAGAAGAATATATTATTAGTCACAGGAGATATTTCCATGAAAATCCAGAACTAAGCTGGCATGAGGAAAAAACTTCGACTTATATTTTAAATGAGCTGACGAAACTTGGAATTGAGGCAAGGAAAATTGTGGGGACAGGTGTTCTTGGTCTTATCAATCCTGATAAGGACGGTAAAGTTTTAGCTATAAGAGCGGACATAGATGCTCTTCCTATAGAAGAGAAATCAGATCTTGATTTTAAGTCAAAAACAAAAGGAGTAATGCATGCTTGTGGGCACGATACTCACGCAGCAATTCTTTTAGGAGCTTGCAAGAAACTAGTATCCATGAAAGATGAGCTAGGTAAGGTCGTCTTATTATTTCAACCAGCTGAGGAATTCATCAAAGATTCTGGTGCCAAACATGTCATAGAAGAAAAAATATTAGAAAAAGAAGGAGTAGACAGGATAATAGCTCTTCATATTAGAAGCTCCCTAAGGTCAGGCACAGTTGCGATCCAAGATGGTCCAATCATGGCTTCAGCTGATACCTTTAGCTTAGAGATTATAGGAAATGGTGGTCATGGCTCAGAACCACACCTTACTATAGATCCCATAGCAATCGGTTCACTCATAGTTCAAAATCTTCAAAATATAGTATCAAGAAAAAATAAGCCTAGCAAGTCTATAGTTTTGTCTGTAACTGCCTTTAATTCAGGCAATACTGAAAATGTAATCCCAGATATGGCAGAGCTTCTTGGAACTACCAGAACCTTTGATAATAAGCTTCGCAAGAAATTTCCTGAAATGATGGAGACTGTCATTAAAGGAATATGCGAAGCCAACGAAGCAAAATACAGGTTCAAATATAACTTTGGAACACCAGCAACTGTAAATGAGAAGGAATCTAGTGATTTTGGTAGGATAGTAGCAGGGGAAATACTAGGAGAAGAAAATGTTGTTTACCATGAACCTCGCATGGGTGGAGAAGATTTCGCCAAGTATCTGACCCATATTCCAGGAGCTATGATGTTTCTTGGAGCGAGGATAAAGGATGAAGATCATCCTCATCATAGTTCAAGATTTGAAATAGACGAAAGTGCCCTAAAAACTGGATCCGAGTATTTTATTAGCTATGCTAGAAATTATTTCAGCCAAAGCATCTAGATTTACCTTAAGCTTTAAAGATGTTATAATGTATTTATGGAAATAAATAGAAAGCGATATAAGGACCTGGACTCCTTTTTCAAGATAAAATTTCATAAGAAAGTGATAAAACTTCCCTTGGATGGGGGATTTACTTGTCCTAATAGGGATGGGACTCTTTCATCCCTAGGCTGTATTTATTGCTCGGATTCTGGATCTGGCGAGTGGACTTTTAGGGAGAAGGGGAGTATATATCAGCAGATTGCCTATCAGAAAAAGCTTTTGTCAAAACCTGGAAGAGATGAGGCCTATACAGCCTATTTTCAAAACTTCACCAATACTTATGGGGATGTAGGGAAGATGATAGAGATGTTCTATGAAGCCATTTCTCAAGATGATATAGTAGGTCTTTTCATAGCTACTAGGGCTGATTGCTTGTCTGATGAAGTCTTGGAGCTTTTGGATGAGCTTAATAAAAAGACCTTTCTCGTGGTGGAGCTTGGTATGCAAAGCGTAAATGAAAAGACGATTTCTCTTATAAATAGGGGTTATAGGCACAAAGATTTTGACAAAGGCTTATTAAAACTTAAGAATTTGGGCATAAATATATTAGTCCATATTATAGTAGGCCTTCCTTACGAGGATAGGGAAGATTATCTTGCAGATATTTCCTATATCAATTCTCGAAATATTTGGGGAGTCAAGATTCACAATCTTTATGTTGAAAATGGGACTAGGCTTTTTGCTTTCTACGAGAAGGAAGATATAGCCTACACTATGGATAAGGATTCTTATGTAGAAATCGTAGTAGCCATGCTTAGGAGACTTGATCCTGATGTAGTTATTAATAGGCTCACAGGAGATGGACTTAGGGAAAAAATCGCCTATCCTGTACGGTCTAAGAATAAGGCGAAGATTTTGGCAACAATTGATAAGATGATGAAAGATAAAGATTATAGACAGGGGGATTTATGGAAAGAAAATTAGCGAGCAAGTTTTATATAAACTCATTGGAAGAAGATATTTATCAAAATAGGGAAAAGACCCTACTACTCGTAGTAGACGAGCAACCAAAGCTAATGAAGACTATGGAAAATGGAGAGAAGACTGTAACAAACACCCTAACTCTCCTTAAGGCCTTTAAGGAATATGATATGAATTATCTTGCGACAGAGCAATATCCAAAGGGCCTTGGTAGGAGTGATGATAGGCTTTTGGAATTAATAGAAGAGGATAAGATCTTTGCTAAGTCTCTTTTC
>NZ_JALEIL010000080.1 GCF_022770135.1 Anaerococcus sp.
TGGGCCACTGTTTTGCAAAGCAAAATAGTGCAGTATCCTTTGTTAAGAAATAACAAAGGATAAAAGAACGATGACTATCGTTCTAAGTTAATAAGATAAAGGACAAGCTATGCTTGTCCTGAATCCGAAAACTACCGTCGAGCGGAGCGAAGCGTAGTCGAGAGATCTCGTAGGAACTACAATTCCCCTTATCCCTAATTGGTCTGGCCATGGCGAACAAATTTCCTCTTCCCCTTATCTCGAGCGTAGTCGAGAGATCTCATAATTAAAGAACACTTCTATAAATGCAAACCTCTGGAATAAAGGAGTTGATACTACTACACCTAGTAATTTTAATAAATACTCCAAAAAAATCATAGAAAAATAATCATAAAAAAAGACAAGTCCATAAAGACTCATCTTTCCTCACTTGGTAACACTATGCTATACTTGACATCATGGTTGCTACTATAATACTTCTACTTAACCAAATTTCAATGTCCTTACTTTCCCTAATCTCGATATTAAGATTATTAATTCAATCTACAATATATTTTGCTCAATAAAGTATACCATCTCATCAGATAAGCCATATACAATAGGTCTAAGCTTCTTCTTTTCTATATACCCTTCTTCTTCAAGAGAATCAAAACACCTTATATTATGAGAATGATTGCTATAGCCATTTGCCCTCAATCCCTCTAGTAGGTATTTTCTGCTAATACCTTCTCCTATGGCAAAAATATAATCCTGGACTAATACAAACAATATATTTATTATCTCAACCCTATCAGGAAATCTTTCTTCAAGCCATTCCAAAGTCTTATCTAATTTCGATGTATTTAATCTTAACAAGTCCCTCATATCCTCTTGGGCCTTGATAATAATCTTAATAAACTCATCTACAAAATAATTAAGCTCTCCCATATTAATCTTTTCACTAGTTTGTCTAAAAGACTTGTAATAGTCAGTCTTCTTGATGAAAGCTCCCCTAGATACTGCAAGCGTTGTTAGATAAGAATATGAGTGTCTCAGATACATACTAGATAAAAACCTACCGACCCTTCCATTTCCATCATAAAAAGGATGCATATACTCAAACAGATAATGTCCAATTGCTACCCTAAGCAAAATATGCAAGTCCTTATCATTTATAAATCCAATCCACTTTTCCATACTAATATTCAGTAACTTGGGATCAATTCCTCTATGGATATATGAACCATCAAATGACTTGTTGGACTGAATAAAAACATCTCCATCTCTAAACAAATCAGTATCTGGCAAAGACTCGCTACTAAGCCCACCTTCAACAATCTTATCGTAAATACTTCTGATATCCTTAAGACTATCCACTCTATCGTGGCTAGTCAAATCAGAATAAGACCTTATTATTGAAGAAAACCTAAGATTTGATGACTTATTTATTTCAAGGTCTTTCTTAGTAAACAGCAATTCTTCCTTAGTGGACCTCACCCCTTCGATTTCATTGCTAGAATAAATCTCCTCAACTATAATATCATCCAAAAAAGAAAACTTGGCCACCTTAGGAAGCTTTCTATATAGATCATTGATCTCTCCATCCAAAACCCTAACCCTATCCATAAGATTGGTAGTATAAGAATTGAAAACAAAACATAAGGGATTATCCTTTACACGAAAGTCAAGCCTTAAGCTAGACTCAAAATTAACTCTCTTTTCATAAGACTCTTTATAACTATCTTTTTTATGATATTTCTTAAAAATATAATCCATAGAACTCCCTAAATGGTTTTTCACAGTTTCCACTGCACTGGACATGGGTTTTCAGTCTCCATGCCGACCAATTAGTATAAGGTTATAGTATTTACATCGACATTATTTTCAATACTTACAAGTTTTTTCAAAATATTTTTGGCTTAGTAAGATTGACTATTTTATATTTTAAGTAGAATAAATAAATAAAATACTGATTTTTCATAATTTTGTGCTATAATATAAGTATCAAAGATAACTTGGGAAGGAATATCGCTAGGTCCCAGAATGGGGTAAGTTTTTTATAAACCGAGCACTCCTATGCGCCTGGGGTTATCTTTTTTTATTGTCTAAATCATCTTTTCAAATAACCACGATCTTTTCTATGGTAATACCAACATTGACCAAAGCAGATATATATTTTCCTACTTCATCAGCTTTATCAAGATTCTCTTTAAACTCAAACCATTCTTTCTCTGTATCATAACTAATAAGTGTATTTACAATATCTAAATATTCAGTCATAAATAATTAAATCCTCAAAATATATAAGTTACAAACCAGTAACCAACTTTGTTACCAACTTAATAACCAACCACTAGCAAACATAATAACTTCTACTTGTAAATATTATACCATATCATAACTATGATGATGAAAGGCCTTATCATGGTACTGTCAATTTTTTATGTAAAGTCTAACTAATAAGGTTTGTAGTTCCAATTCTAATTAAACAAGTATATCTTAATAAAGATTATTATCAATTGGTACGGACTAGCTATAAGTTATTTATGTAGGTTATTAAGATGGAAATAGAGTATAGAAAAAGAGAAGAAATTAATCTCCTCTTTCCTTGTATCACTTAGTCCACATACTGGCGACTATTTTGTAATTAAATTATATCTTTTAATAATTGATATTATATACACCAGAATTAATTATTTTTATTATCTTCATCTTTTTTCTCATTTTTCTGATTTAATATAAATACAGCAAGAACTCCAACCAATGAAGTAAATATAGCAGCAATACCTGCCACATTCTTATCATTATAAATCAGAAAAGCCCCTATACAAATAGACAAAATCGCAATAATAAAGCCAAACCACATTCCCATTTTATTGAATTTCATATTCTCACGAATAGCATAATTTTCAAGCTCAATCCTATGAACTTGATCATTTTCAGTAAGTTTAAAAATTCTATCTGGAAAGGATGGGTCTATTTCTCCATAACCCTTTAGTGACTATGGTGAAGGAAGTGGCCCCATAAACATGCTAGAATGAGAGATTTTAACCGATTTAATCTCACTATTAATAACCTTGATTACTTCTTCTGGGTCTTTATCTACTAGATTTTTTAAACAATTTACTTCATCATCTGTGAAAACATCTGACCTATTTTCTGTATCATTTTCATCAGTTAATTTTAAACTTCCTTTTTTATCTATTTCATTCATGATTAATTCTCTTGTCTAATATATTTACTAAGAGATTGCCCGGTCTTCTCAAAGCCTTCTGTATATGAGTAAGTTTTTAAATCAGAAACATCAATGTTCCTAAATTTATTTGAAATACCAAAGATATCATAAGCCTTCAAAAAACCATTAGCAAATGCCTTGCTCTTGTTAACAATAAAGTCTTTATCTTCTAATACTTTAATTTCCATAAAACTTCCTCCTTTATATAGTATTATACCCAAGATTTAGATAAAAAACTATTTATCTTATTTTTAAAATAATGAGTCCACTAAAATCACCAACTATCTAATAACCATAAAGCTCATCTTTAACATTAAAAGATTGTCCCATTTGCCCATATTTATAAAACTTATACAAGATATAATTTTCTTTTTCAAGCTCGTGAGTTGAAAGAATTATCTGTTTATCATCGAATTCATTTCTTAGAAGTTCCACAAGAGACGCCATATTTATGTCATCCATTGTTTGCACAGGGTCATCAATCAATAAGAATCCTAATTGATCATCTTCTCCTACGTAGAGTTTATTCATAGCCAGCATAAATGAAATAACAAAAGCTGATGTCTGTCCAGAACTAAAAGTATTTAGAATATCATGCTTTGCACTCCCATCTGAGATAAACCTAAACTCTCCCTCATCAATAAATACTCCAAGACCACTTTGATATTCTTGTAATAATTTTCCAGTATATATCAATAGCGGTATACTAAGGTTATTTATAATACCTTTCTTAAAAGATTCTATCTCTTTATCATATATATCTTTAATACCTGATAATTTATCTCTTATATCCTCATACTTAAGCCTTTCAGCTAGCAATTTTCTAATTTTTTCCTTACTAGCCATCAATTCTCGATTTTTATTTTCATTGAATATTTTTTCTAAATATTTTAACTTATTATAAAGCTTGTCTACTTCTGCATTTTCTATTACATATTCTATATTTACCTTATTCTTGCTATAAAAAGATAGAGTCCGTATAATTGTGTAAAAAGAAAAAGGTCATTTGAAACCTAAACTAGTACAATGCTTTTAGCAACAAAAACCTACTAGGAGGAACAAATGACCCAATTACATTTTACATTAAACACTGAAGATATTCAAAACA
>NZ_JALEIL010000090.1 GCF_022770135.1 Anaerococcus sp.
TTTATCCCGCACCAAACATAGACGCTGAGAGATCGGCGTTTTTTTGTGCTTATTTTTAATTAGTATTGATTAGAGTTTTTCTGGAATAGCTTATTCTAATTACTCATCTTATTGACTACATATGAATATATCATATATTTACTATAAGTAGATAATACAAAAAATTTATACAAATTTAATACTTATGACAAAGTATCGCCACAAATTTCTTGTATTATAGTAAAAACAGGAGGTAGTTTATGAGAAGAAATAAATCAGGTGGAGGATTTTCACATTTTATTTCAGCCCTTTTGGGAGCTGTGATTGGAGGATTTGTTATTTATTTTCTCCTAGGTGGAGCAGCTAATAATGATAATAATATAGATAAAGGTGAAAGTAATCCAAAGCAAATAGAAAGTAAGGAAAATAAGGAAAGTACAAAGAAGGATATAAATATAAATGCGGATGATTCAATCGAATCAGTCGTTGTCAAGAAGTCTATTGACTCTGTAGTTGGAATCAATACAATTTCTGAAGTTACCCAAAATACCTTCTTCGGCCAACAATCAGGTTATGTTGAAGGAATAGGTTCTGGTTCGATTGTCACAGAAGACGGCTATATTGTAACCAACTCTCACGTTGTAAGTAATGGAGATGTGACCCAAATCAATGTTCTTTTCTCCAACGGAGAGACAAGTGAGGCAGAGCTAGTGTGGAATGATGCAGCTCTTGATCTTGCTATTATCAAGGTTAAAAAGGACAATCTTCCAGCAATTGAGCTAGGAGATAGTGACGAGGTTAGTATTGGGGATAAGGCTATAGCTATTGGAAATCCTTTAGGCTTTGAGCTTCAATCAACAGTAACTAGTGGTATCATCTCAGGTCTTAATAGGACTGTGAAGTTTAATACTGGAGTGAGCATGGATGGGTTAATGCAAACAGATGCAGCCATAAACTCAGGAAATTCTGGTGGGGCCCTACTTAATACCAAGGGAGAGCTTATTGGAATCAATACTGCTAAGGCAGGTAATAGTGATGGTATCGGCTTTGCAATTCCTATTAATATTGTAAAACCTGTTATAGAAAAGGTAAGAAAAACTGGAAAGTTTAATTCAGTTTATCTTGGAATTACTGGCCAATCAGTAGACTATATAAAACAAATTCCAAACTTCAATACCGAAAAACTTGGAACTGATGAGGGTGTCTATGTTGTATCAAGCTTTGATAAAAATAGCGATATCGAAGAAGGCGATGTGATAACAGCTATAGATGGTGTGGCTGTTAAGGATATGAACAGCCTAAGAAAGGCCCTCCTATCCTATGCAGTAGGAGATAAGGCAAAACTTACTGTCTATAGAGATGGATCAAAGAAGGAAATCGACGTAGAATTTAATATAGATTCTTCAAATATAGACGAGTTTAATGAGGCCCAACCTGACGAAAGTAAAAATAATAATGGAAGAGAAGAAAGATCAAACCCATTCTTTAACCTTCCATAGAGAGCTGACCTGGAGAAATCCGGGTCTTTTTTGGTAATTAATTATTATACTACTAGTTTTTATGGGATTGTTACATTGAAGAAATATTAGTAATAAAACTGCTTGTGTAAAAAGATATGTTTATAATTCCAAAACTTATTTTTAGTAAACAAAAAGAGGAACTCTCTTGAGCTCCTCAGTTTAGTCGCCTTTCTAGAAAAGGCATGTCAAATAATTTTAATCAGTACTATACGTACCTTGTATTTATAGTATACCACAGTCAGTATGAATATCAATCTACAAATTTAAAAATGTATTTATGACTGTCCTATCTATTTTGTTCAGAAGTTCATCTGAAATTTGTATATCATACATTGGCGAATCAGGTTTTATAGGATCTTTAATTCGGATTTTTGAAACTGTTGTAATTTGGTTGCATACAGCATAACTTCCCTTTTTTAGACTTTTAATTTTCTGACTACATCTATTAGCTAAATCTATATCCATCTCAGCATTTTTTATTAATTTACGTAAAGTTCTTGTAGTTTCATTTGATATTTCAGATTTTGATTCATTGAATGTTTTATTGACTTTATCGATAGTTTCTGATGCACTTTCGGTTAAAACTTTGATTTTGTTTTCAATTAGCATATAAATTTCTGTCCCTAAATTTACATCTGTTTTGTACCACTTTTTGTTAGGCTTTATGGAAGATAGAGGAATTACAGTTAAAATTGGGTTGTCCTTATTATCAGATTTATTTAAGACTATAGCATAATGCATGCCGCCTTCTTCATTACCAATATTAAATCCTAAGTTAACTTGAACTATAGATCCTCTTTTATATACAGGTAAATAATTTGAGCTGAAAGTTTTTTCTTGTTTAAGATACTTTCGATAATCGTTTAACCAGTAGGTTATTAAAACTGATCTTTTGTAGTTGGTTTTAGTTTCCAATTCTAATAAGTTATTGATATCCTTAAGTGTATTATCCTTGAATTTGATAAATTCTTCCTCATTTTCTTTTTTCTTAAAATCCAATTTTATATTTTCCTCCTCATTTCTTTAACTATTCCGAAGATTCTGATTGATTCATTTATAGATTTACATGTAATTGAAGAATACTCTGGGTTTATTGGTTTTAGTGTGATTGTTCCGTCTTTGTTTTTAATAAAAGTTCTAATAATTGCATCACCTCTATTTATATGTACAGCTACAAACATACCGCTTGTATATTCGTTTGCTTTTTCTATAATTAACGTGTCATTTTCAATAAATTGGGGATACATTGAATTATCAGGAGCTTTCATTGCAAAATAATATTTATTACTAT
>NZ_JALEIL010000008.1 GCF_022770135.1 Anaerococcus sp.
GTCCACGGCTCATCCGACCCAAAAGATGCCAAAAGAGACGATAGCACTATGGAAGTTGTAGTAGATGCTATAACAAAATCCGCCGAAGAGACCAAGGCTCTTGGCATTACTAACGGAGACTTTATCTCCCTTGACCCAAGATTTAGAATTGATAATGGCTTCGTCAAATCTCGTCATCTAGATGATAAGGCAAGTGCCGGAGTCCTCCTAGCTCTTGCTAAGGAAATCAAAGAGAAAAACATTAAGATAAATAGACCTCTTTATATGACCTTTACTATCTATGAAGAAGTAGGCCACGGAGCAGCAAGCGGCCACCCAAAGGGAATTAGGGATATGGTAGCTGTCGATATGGGAGTTGTCTACGGAGATCTCGCCTGTGATGAGACCATGGTTTCAATCTGTGCCAAGGACTCTTCTGGCCCATACAATTATGATTTGACCAATGAGCTTGTAGAGATTGCTCAAAGTCTTGATATAGACTACGGCCTAGACATCTATCCTTACTATGGATCTGATGCCTCAGCTGCGGTAGCAAGCGATAATGACTTCCGTCACGCCCTTGTAGGAAGTGGAGTTGCAGCAAGTCACGGTTATGAGAGAACTCACGAAAAAGGACTTATGGGCCTTTACAATTTGCTCTTACACTTTGTACAAAAATAGTCTTGTAATAAAGGCAATTTGTTATATAATATAAGTAAGCAAAAGGGAGTAGCCCAATTATTCAATCGTCAAAACGGAAATTTCCCGGTTGGATAAACCCTAGAAGGTGGCAAGACTTTTGGCATGGATTTGCCAAAAGTCTTTTTTATACCTTTTGTTAATATTAATGGAGGAATTATGGACTATAAAGGAAGTTTAAATGAAGTAATCAAAAAACATAATAGTGACCCAAACCGCGGTCTTACTTCCGATGAGGCAAGTAAAAGACTCGATAAATATGGCAAAAACATTATCGAATCTTCTAACAAGAAATCTCTTGCCAAGAAAATCATCGAGCAAGTAGCAGATCCTATGGTAATCCTTCTTGTAATAGCTGCAATCGTGTCAGCCTTTACAGGAGATGCTGTTGAATGCGGGATAATAATTGCAATCGTAGTAATCAATGCTATTATGTCTATCATCCAAGAAGGTCGTGCAGAAGACTCTGTGGCAGCCCTTCAGAAGATGAGCTCACCAGAAGCTACCATCATCCGTGATGGATCTAGAAAGAAATTAAAGGCCGAAGAGCTTGTACCAGGAGATGTTGTAATCATTGAAACTGGAGATATCATCCCAGCTGATATGAGACTTCTCGAATCAAGCAACCTACAAATAGACGAATCGTCCCTTACAGGAGAATCTGTCGCAGTAGAAAAGGACTTTAGTAAGGAATTTAATGAAGATGTTGGAATCGGAGATAGAGATAACTACGCCTTTTCATCATCTATAGTAACTTATGGCCACGGCAAGGGACTAGTCACAGCCACAGGCCACGAAACAGAAATCGGTAAGATCGCAACAAGTCTAGAAAACGTCGAGGCAAAAGATACTCCCCTACAAAAACAACTTAAGAAGCTATCCAAGCTCCTTGCTGTACTAGTAGTAATAGTTTGTATCCTAGTATTTGTAGTTGGATATTTTAGATCTGAAATGGATATGTTAGATAACTTCATGGTCGCAGTATCACTTGCAGTAGCTGCTATACCAGAAGGACTCACCGCAGTTGTAACTATTGTTTTATCAATCGGAATGAACAGAATGGCCGAAAGAAAGGCAATAGTTAAAAACCTTCTTTCAGTAGAAACCCTAGGTTCAACTACAGTAATCTGTTCAGATAAGACAGGAACTCTTACACAAAACGAGATGACCATCACTAAAATCTACACAGATGGTAAGGAATTCGAGGTAGAAGGATCAGGCTATGAGCCAAAGGGAGATATCCGAGATGATAAGGGTGAAATCGTAGAAAGCCACGATCAAATCAAACTTCTTATGACCATATCAAGTCTATGTAACGATGCCAATCTCATAAGAGAAGACGACATCTACAAGATCACAGGGGATCCTACAGAAGGCGCTATGCTTACACTTTCTGAAAAATGGAACATCAACCAAGAAAACCTAAACGAAAACCACCCAAGACTTGAGGAAATCCCATTCGATTCCACAAGAAAGATGATGACCACCTTCCATGAAATGGACGGCAAAAATTATGGATACACAAAAGGTGCTCCAGATGTAGTAATAGACAAATGTTCAAAGACTCTAGTAAATGGAGAAATCGTAGACTTTACAGATGATTTAAAGAAAAAAGCACTCGAAGTTAATACAAGTCTTGCAAGTCAAGCTCTTCGTGTTATGGCATATGCCTTTAAACCAATGGAAAGTCTTGATACAGAAATAACTAGTGAAAATATAGAACACGATATGGTATTTGTCGGTCTAACCGGCATGATCGATCCACCAAGGCCAGAAGCTAAGGCTGCTGTTAAGGAATGCCACGCTTCAGGAATCGATGTAATAATGATTACAGGAGACTATTTCGAAACAGCCCTTGCCATAGCCAAGGACTTAGGAATAGCAACTAGCCGTGACCAAGCTATGCAAGGAAGCGAACTTAACAACAAGACAGAAGCAGAAATTAGAGAAATAGTAAAGACTAAGAGAATCTTTGCCAGAGTTTCTCCTGAAAACAAGGTTCAACTTGTAAAGGCCCTAGGCCAAAATGGAGAAATAGTAGCCATGACAGGTGACGGAGTAAACGATGCTCCAGCTATCAAGAACGCTGACATTGGTATATCAATGGGAATCACAGGAACAGACGTTGCCAAGGATACTGCAGATATGATCCTTGTAGATGATAACTTTGCAACAATAGTAAACGCCGTTGAAGAAGGAAGAGTAATATTTGCTAACATCAAAAAGTTCGTATCCTTCCTCCTATCTTGTAACATAGCAGAAGTCCTTATAGTATTCTTGTCAATACTTTTCGGCCTTCCAAGCCCACTTACACCAATCCAACTCTTGTGGCTTAACCTTGTAACAGATGCCTTCCCAGCCCTAGCCCTTGGAGTTGAGCCAGCAGAGCCAGGCATCATGGAAGAAGATCCAAGAGATCCAAGCGAGTCAATAATATCTGGAAAGACAAAGACAAATCTTATCTCTCAATCAATATTTATAACAATCGCAGTTCTCGGTGCTTACCTAGTAGGACTTAAGTGGATCTTCCCTAACTCAATTGAGGGAGCACACACAATGGTATTTGCAACACTTATCACAAGCGAGCTTCTAAGAGCCTTCTCAGTAAGATCAGAGAAGTTCACCTTAAAGGAATTAGGATTTGCCTCAAATTCACAACTAATCAAGGCAACAATCCTATCATTTGCCCTATTACTAGTGGTAATGTATATACCTGTCCTAAGAGATCTTTTCGAAGTAGTATCTCTAGGTTGGGAATGGATACCAGTTCTAATACTTTCCCTAATCCCACTTATACTAGGTGAGATTTCAAAAGTTGTTAGAAGAAAATAATAAATAAACTTAAAGGTGATGAGCAGAATAGATTTAACTATTCTAAACCATCACCTTTTTGTTTTACTCTCTTTCGTTTACTCAACTAACTTAAATGGACATATAAAAATAGCTAGAAATCTACATTTCTAGCTATTTACCATATTACAACTTTAAATATATTTTTTGTTTATCCTATATTACCATTCACCTCTACAATTATATGCAGCCCAAGCTAACTGTCCAGCTGTAGCCACAACATTTGCTTTAGATACTGATTTTCCAAGTATACTTAAAATAATCTTAGCTGCTTCTTCCCACAATTCTCCGTTAACGTATCCAACAAATGCATTCCATCCATTACCATTTAATAGATCTATATATACACCCAAATAGTCTTTTGCTATACATACAGCAAAATCTCCAGCACTTCTATTTTGTCGTTCAAAATACAATTCAAGCAAAACTTTCGCATTTTCATCTCCAGTATTAGCTCTTTCTTCTAACAATAGATTATTTGTTATATAATAGTTACCATCTTTATCTAAATACCCAACATCTTCAAAATAAAATTTTAATTCAGAAACTAGCTCATCTACTTCAGAATTTTGACTATTTTCCTCTAAATCTGTAGCAAACGCTACTGTTGATCCCATACTCCCAAGTGCCATAAATAGTGCTAATAGGAGTGACATTAATTTTTTCATAATACTATCCTCTCTTAAATGATAAAAATTGTAATATGGATTTCACACTTTCATTGTATACTTAACTAATCAATTTTTAGTAAATTTTATTTAAGAGTAAGAATATTATAACTATTAGTGTTATTTTATTTATGTATAAAAGATATTTTAATCTACTAGTCTCGCTAGATAGTGAATGATAGTATATATACTGAGATAACTCTAATAATATTATATTAGATAATACTAAGCTTATAGTGATATTTATTTTATTAGCACTTATCAAAGTTATTGTAATTATGTTTAATATAGTCTCTATAGGCACAAGCATTTTATTCATAATCTTATATTTATCATGATTTTTAATAATAGATACGATAACTAATAGTGATACTAATACTATTAACATGCTATATATTCTATCCTATCTCTACTTTCACTAAGTAAACCTCCGCATTAACTTTTTCATTGCACTCTGCTTAAATTATTATATTAATATCATTTTTTTCTTTTAAAAACTACTATAAACGGTGCAAAAATAAAAGCAAATAAGAGCTGAGTCTTAGGTGGAATAAACTGAGCTAACTTTTTATCAGATGTAGCTTCACTTAATTTTATTCCTGCTATAGGATACAATAAGTAGCAAATAATAAAATAAATTGTTATTATCAAGTAATACCCTTCAAACGGGCTGACTTTAAAATATTCCCTCATCAATAAATAATATCCTATAAGAGGAACTAATCCTGTTATTAGATAAAGTAATATTTCTGTTAAGCTGTGTTTTTTCATAATGTCCTCCTCGTATATTATAGTTGTAGTAATAAATACTACATTTTGTTCTCTATCCCACTTTCTTATGGGATAATAATTGTATAGATAGAGGTCGTAGCTGTCCTCCTTGAAGCTCGTCTTCCTAATTAAGGGTTACGCCTCT
>NZ_JALEIL010000011.1 GCF_022770135.1 Anaerococcus sp.
AATATATCGAAGTCATTTTTAATCTCAACTAGGCTGTTTGACTTATACATGTATAGGCCGCACTCAAAGTTTTGAAAAAGAGCCCTGTAGTCTAGGTTGACTGTTCCCACAAAGCCTACCTTGCCGTCAGCAAGCCAGGTCTTGGAGTGGACGAAGCCTGGAGTATATTCAAAAATCCTCACCCCTGCTTCTATAAATTCCTTGTAGTGGTCCTTAGCTAGGGCGAAAGCTACCTTCTTGTCTGGTATATGTGGCAGGCAAATCCTTACATCAAGGCCCGACTTTGAGGCAAGCTTTATCGCATTTCTAATCTCTTCATCGACTATTAGATAAGGACTCATGAGATATACGTATTTTTTGGCCTTGTTAATTGTATCGAGAAGGACGTTTTTTGATATAGTCTCATCATCTAGGGGATTGTCGGCGAAAGGAATATAGAAGCCACTAGCTTCTGTGTCCGGATATTTCTTAAGATAAGGACTATAGTCTTCTGGCTTGTTATCGAGAGAAAACCACATATTAAGAAACATTATGGTAAAGCTTTTGACAGCACTACCCTTAATTCTTACACCACAATCCTTCCAATGACCGAATCTCTCGAACACATTTATGTATTCATCAGATAGGTTGATTCCTCCAGTATAGGCAACCTTTCCATCTACCACCATGACCTTCCTGTGATCCCTGTTGTTCTGATAGGTCGATACTATAGGATACATCTTAGAAAAGACCCTACATTCTATGCCCAAGCTCTCCATCTCTTGGACAAAGTCAGGCCTTACTCTCGTTATGAGATTGGATCCATCTATAAGTAGCCTTACCTTAACTCCCTCCTTGGCCTTTTTTACAAGCTCTTCTAGAATTGTCCCCCACATATAGCCATAATCGATTATGAAAAACTCCATAAAGATAAACTCTTCTGCACTTTTCACGTCACTTAGCATGGCCTCGAACATGTCATCTCCTACTTTAAAGTAAGTCGAAGATGTGTCCTTATAGGTTGGAAATCCTCCCACATCGTCCAAGTATTTGGCTATTGGATAAAATCTCCTTTCCCTGTCTTCGATTTTTTCGTAAAGATCCTTATCCTTTTGGACGTATTTTCTAGAATCTTTATCGAGACTTATAACCTTCTTCTGCTCTCTCTTGTAACCAATCGAATAATGACTTACGAGAAAGGCGATTATACCAAAGGTCGGAACTATCGCTATAAGCATAAACCAAGACAGCTTGTTGGCATTGGATACCTTTTTCATATTGAGGATTATAAGCATCATTATAAACTTAGATAGGGTATCTCCTCCCATAATATAAGTGATATTTATCTTAGAATTATAATATATGTAAATCATCAAAACAAGCTGAATAATTACTAAAAAGGCAAATAGTCCAGCACGAGAGAATATCAAACTCCCCAAACCCTTCCTGGTTTTCTTAACATATTTATTTTCGTTGATTTTTTTAATGATATTTTTATTAAATTTATACATAGACCTATTATATCACTTTAACCCTCCTACTTACAATATCACGCCTTGACATAAATCTTTAAATTCATAAGATATAAGGTGAGGTGAAATGAGATGAAAAATATATTAATAATAAATGATTTCGTTTCCCTAGGAAAAATTGCCGGCAAAATGATGGAAACTGTCCTATCCTACAAGGGACACAATACTTTCTTCCTTCCAACTGCCCTTATAGCAAACAACTTCTCCTACGGGAAAAATGCCATATTAGACACAACAGAATACTTAAAAGATACCCTAAGAAACTGGGATGAGATAGGCTTTGAGTTTGACCTTATCTCTATCGGATATATCCACAACACTGAGCAAAGAGATATAATCTACGATTACGTAAAAAACTTAGACTACAAGGCGACTGTCCTCTTTGATCCCATCATGGGAGATGAAGGAAAGCTCTACCCAACCCTTGATGAGACTATGCTTGAAAATTATAAATCCTTACTCGATATTTCAGATATCATAAGTCCAAATGCCACAGAGGCTAAGTTTCTTGATATAGACTACGAGGATTTTGTAAGCAAAGGAAAAAAATATCTTATAACTTCTATAGAAGAAGACGGGAAATATTTCGTAAAAGGATACGATGAGGGTGAATTTAAAATTCCTTTCGACAAACTTCCCAAAAGACTTACAGGAACGGGAGACCTATTCGATGGGCTCTTCATAGCCTACTTCCTAGATGGCTACTCAATCGAAAAATCTTGCCAAAAGACAGTCGATATTATATCTAAAATCTATAGTGATGTTATCAAATACTCTACAAATGAAAATATAAATATCGAAAGATATCTGGACCTAATAGACTAAGGGGGATTCGTGCAAAGAAAAGATTATTGGAAAAAATCACTAGCAATTGCCTGGCCTGCCCTATTGGAATTCTTCTTTATATCAATTGCAGATATAATAGATACCTTCATGGTATCAGGCATGGGTCCAAGTGCTGTTGCCGCTATCGGCCTTACCACCCAACCTAAATTTATAGCCCTTACCATATTCTTCTCCATAAATGCTGCCGTATCGGCCCTTGTTGCGAGAAGACAGGGAGAAGGAGATAGAATAGAGGCCAACAAGACTCTTCTTACAGCTATCTATATAGTAATAGCCTTCGTAATCCTAGTAGACCTTGTGATGATGCCCTTCCTATCCCCAATCCTTAAGTTTGCTGGGTCCAATCCTGAAACTCACGAGCTTTCTATAGCTTACTTTAAAATTATTATGGGAGGGATTATATTTAATGCCCTAGCCATGGTCATCAATGCTGGCCATAGGGGCTGCGGCAATACACAAATTGCCTTCGTATCAAACCTAGTTAGCTCTGTTGTTAATATTACATTTAACTACCTACTAATCTACGGAAACTTTGGATTTCCTGCCCTAGGCATAAGGGGAGCTGCCATTGCGACAGTCCTAGGAACAGTCGTGGCAAGCATAATGTGCATCATTTCCCTAACGAGAAAATCTTCCTACCTTAACTTCAATCAGTTTGTGAAAGCGAAGTTTGCATACAGCAAGAAAATCGCCAAATCCATTGCAAGTCTCGGCTCAAATATCTTTGTTGAAAATGTCTCAGCAAGAATCGGCTTTCTCGTGACAGCCATTACTGCAGCAAGTCTTGGAACAGAAATCTTTGCTGCCCACAACGTAGGAATGAATCTCCTATCCCTAACCTTCTCCCTAGCTAATGGAATGCAAGTAGCAGCCATTGCCCTATCAGGAAACGCCCTGGGTGCGGAAGATAAGGAAGGAGCCAAGACCTACGGCAAGGTCTGCCAAGAGATCGGCTTTGCCCTATCAGTAATAGTATCAATCATACTGATATTTTTCGGAAGACATATCTTTGGTCTCTTCTTCAAAGATCCAGATATAATCGAATACGGTGTGATCATTACAAGGTTTTTAACAGTAATAGTCCTCCTACAGATCTCCCAAACAATCTACGGAGGCTGCCTCAGAGCGGCAGGAGATGTCAAATACACCCTCTTTGTAGCCCTCTTATCTGTAACCTTTATCAGAAGTGCCGTAACCCTACTTGCAGTAAATGTCCTAAGCCTCGGCATCATGGGAATCTGGCTAGGAATCCTATCAGATCAGGCATCAAGGTTTATTTGCCTAAGACGAAGATTTCACCAAGGAAACTGGGTCAACAAGAAAATATAAAACAAGGGAGAGCCTTCCTAAGCGAAGCACTCTCCTTTTTCTTAATTCTATTTAAATCTTGTAATGACCTAATCTCCTTGTCTTTTATATTAAAATATGCTAGAATATATACATCTTGGGGCATTAGCTCAGTTGGGAGAGCGCTTGACTGGCAGTCAAGAGGCCAAGGGTTCAAGTCCCTTATGCTCCACCAAAAGAATCAAAAGGTTTCAAATCACTGTTTTGTAGAAGTTTAAACTTCTGGAGAAGTCAAGAATAATCAAATTAACGTAACAAGAACTGAATTAGTTATAATGAAAAATAAGAGGATTTGGATCTTTTATTTATTTTCGTCTACATATTCAATTTTTTCCTTATCCATAACTGAATCTGGGGTCATTTTGCTTGTTATATAAATTAGAAATGGAAGGTCGATTGCATAATCCAAAATTCCTAAAAAAGGAATCACATCATTTATCAAATCGGCAGGCATTACTGCATATAAAATTGCTCCACGTCCCAAAAGTTTTGGAGTATTTTTATATTTCTTAGCCGTAGCAAAAAGAACAATCGATGAATTTTTAAAAGATAATTAAATGGAAGTTTATCTTTCTACTTTTGGAAAAGATATCCTGTCTTTAATTATGGGATAGGAAAATGGGAGATAAAAAATTGAAAAAAATAATTTTTTCCGGTATAAGTATTATTGTAGAAAATTTACAAATAATTACCCGAGGAGGTAAAATATGAAAATCTTTGAATCAATGAAAAATAGATGGGAAAAATTCTTGAAAAATCTAGCAAAAGAAAATAAAAAATCTTTTGGAAATGAAAGATTAGATTGTTGTTCATTGAACAAAAGAGAATATAAATAAAGAAAAAAATTACCTCGGTGGAGACTGAACTGACCCCCAAAAGTTAGACCTAA
Organism: Anaerococcus sp.; assembly: GCF_022770135.1. Lineage (GTDB taxonomy): Bacteria > Bacillota > Clostridia > Tissierellales > Peptoniphilaceae > Anaerococcus. The sequence goes on from NZ_JALEIL010000011.1 coordinate 4,594, forward strand.
AAACTAACTAATAGAAGACGATATCCTAACTCTTACCCTAGTTGATACAGGTAGTCACTCAGATTTGTTCGACCTTTAAGCCATCTTTGGGATGGCTTTTTAAATTACTAATTTGTTTTCCTCCTCATCCCTTTTTCAAGTAAATATTTTGAGAACACAAAAAGCGACTGTAATACTGCAGTCGCCTAAAATCAATCTATTCTATATCAAATTCTCTTTCCAAAGCTTCTGTTAAAAGTTTGGAGAAATTTATATTATGATTTTTCCCCATTTCGTTTAGATAGCTAGGAATGGTTATATTTTTTCTTACAGTTTCTTTTCCCATCTCTTTGGCATATTTTTGAACATCTATTCCAACAAGACTGACGAAACTTTCTTCGACTATTGTATAGCCATCATCTTCAATAACAACATCTTTAATACTAGTTGGCTTCGGAAAATCTTCCTTATCTATAAGCATATAGTAAAGGTTAATCCCTAAAAAATCCTGAGCCATATAGATACACTCATTTTCTGTTTCTGCTTGACTCGCTCCTTCAAAATCTGGAAATGTTATAAAATAACCCTCGGTGTCATTGCACTTATGAAATACTGCTGGATAAGCTAAAAACATACTACCTCCTAAAAGTAAAGTAAGGAGGGGACTATTTAAGTCCCGCTTGTTTCAGAATAGCTTGCTCCGTCCCTTTTTTTGAGCTCTTTAGAATGGAACGGCACTTCTGTTACCTTACCGGTTTTGAAATTCTTAAATCTTCTATGAGAACCCTTACCGCCTTTTATTTCGGTAAATCCGTTCTTTTTAAGAAGTTTAATCATTTCTTTCGCGCTTAGTGGCATATGCTATCCTCCTTACACTACTATTATACATATTAATGCGTATTGGTTCAAGATATTTATTTTTCTAATCTTATCAAAAGTTTAGTATATCTATCAAAAAGCGATAAATTCATTTTTGACACATTTCGCTTTTATTAACCTCAATATGTTATATATTAAGATTTTCAGTCATTTCAAAATTTCTTCATAATCTTGATATTCTCTCTCTTGCATAAGTCATTATATCAGTTTATTTTTCATCCTAGATAAGCTAAAATTTCACAACTAATCTCCCAAGTAATACCTTAATTTTTAAAATATCCCCTCAAAAATTGACAAGCTTAATATGACTTAGTAAAATTACTAACAGTGTTAGCTAAAGGAGTTTTTATGAATGATGATTTAGTTCAAAGATTGATTACAAGTTTGTCTAAGATAGGCCACGGTGGGTCTGGTAAGAAGTTAAATAATTCAGTTAGAGGCGAGAATATGGCCATGGCTTTAATTAGCAAGAATGGAGGTTTTATCTATCCCAAAGACATAGAGGAAAAGATGGGGGTCTCTAGTGCGAGAGTTGCTAAGATTATCAAGAGCGTTTGTCTGCTTTGCAGCCAAGAAAAATT
>NZ_JALEIL010000015.1 GCF_022770135.1 Anaerococcus sp.
GAAAAATTGGATAAATAAATATAATTCAGGAGGCTTTAAGAACTTATCTAAAAAGTTAAAATACAATAAATACACTAGTGAATTTAAGCTATCTGTAATACAATATAGGCAAACCAATAACACTTCGCTTAGAGAAACTGCAGAGCATTTTAATCTTGCAAATGGATCTATGGTATACAGCTGGGAGAAAGCTTACCAACAACGTGGTCTATCTGGGCTAGAAGTTAAGAGAGGAAGGCCTAGAAAAGATATGATCAAATCAAATAAGAAGCTAAAGAACAATAATCCAATGAACGAAAGTGAAAGAGAAGAATTAATAAGACTAAGAGAAGAAAATAGGCTTCTCAAAATGAAAATAGTATACGAAAAAAAGCTACAAGCCTTGCTTCTAGAAGAGGAAGCAGAAGCAAGGAAAAAACAAAGATAATCCTCATACTTCTAAAAGAATATCCTAAAAGCAAGATAAGTGAATGGTTAAATATAGCTAAATTACCAAAATCATCATACTATGAGTGGAAGAGCAAGTTATCTAATCCAGTAGATAAAGACAAAAAAGTTAAAGATGAAATTAAAACCATAGTAGAAGCATCAAGAGGTAGATACGGATATAGAAGAATAACCATGGTATTAAAAAATAAAGGACTCAATATCAACCATAAAAAAGTCTTAAGAATAATGAGAGAAGAATCCTGGCTATGCTCTAAATTTAAAACTAGATCAAGAAAATACTCATCATACAAGGGACAAATAGGTAAAGTAACAGATAATGTAGTAAACAGACAATTTAAGGCAAGTAAACCAAATGAATTATGGTTAACAGATGTAACAGAATTTAGAATTAAAGGTCAAGAAAAGAAACTGTACTTATCACCAATATTAGACCTTTACAATAGCGAAATAATCAGCTATACACTAAGTAATCACCCAACAATAAACTTAACCAATGCTATGCTAGATAAAGCTTTAAGAAAAACAGAAAATACAAGCGAACTAATAATACATTCTGATCAAGGATTCCATTATCAACATGGTACTTGGACTAAAAAACTAGAAAAAATGAATATTAGGCAAAGTATGTCAAGAAAAGGGAATTGTCTAGACAATTCTCCAATGGAGAATTTCTTTGGGATACTAAAACAAGAAATGTTTTATGGAGAATATTTTAAAAATTACAACCATTTGATAAGCGAGATTGAAAAATATATTAAATGGTGCAATGAAGATAGGATCAAAACAAAATTAAACGGAATGTCTCCTGTTATGTACAGACTACATTCCGCTTAAGATATTATTAAAGTATTCCGTGTTTACGGGTTCAGGTCAAAGGTCACAAGCTTATTCTACATATTCAACTACAACATATCTTTTAGGATCAGTTCCTTCAGAGTGACTTGATACATTTGGATATTTACTTATCTCTTCGTGGGCAAGTCTTCTCTCGTAGGAATTCATATATCTTAAATTCCAAGATTTCTTACTTCTTTGAACTTTCCTAGCAGTATCTGCAGCAAGGTCTATTATTTTCTCATCTCTTCTCTTCTTATATGAGTTAATATCGATATTAATTCTAACATTATTTCTTCTTGAATCTATGGCTTTTCTTATGATAAATTCAATCGCATCTAGGGTAGAACCAGCCTTACCTATAGCAATTCCTGTATCTTTCTCAGAAACTTTGGCTTCAAGCTTTATGATATTATCTTCTAGATTTCCTATAACCGTAACATCGTCAAAGTGCATAGCTAGAAGGATTTTCTCTAAGAGGTCCTTTGCCTCATAGAACTTGTCTATATCAGCCTTTTGTTTGGCCTTGCCATAATCTACAGTATTTTCTTCTACTGTTTCATTCTCTTTGTTTTCTTTAGGTTCAGAAAATTCTTCAACTTTTTCTTTAACTTCTACTTCAACTTCTTCTTCGCTATCTTTTGTTTTTGTAGCAAATTCAGTCTCGTCTATTTCTCTTTCTAGATTAGATAAGGCTTCTTTGATGTCTTCTTCATAGCTTACTCTAACTACTGCATCCTTACTTCCAATAAGGCCCAAAAAGCCAGCAGACTCTTCTTCAATAATCTCAACTTCTACTTCATCACGCATCTTGCCAATTTCTTCTAGAGCAAGCTCTATTGCTTTCTCTTTTGTTTTGGCACTTTTAATTATTGACTTTTTCATTTTCTAACTCCATTTTTTTATTTCTCATTGAAAAATGCATTATAACCATTATCACCAATCTAAATAAGGAACTTAGGGTGTAATATAGTGGCAAACCTGCAGGGAGACCTCTAAATACAAAGAAATACATCAAAGGCATTAGTAAAAGCATGTTATTCATACTTCCCATTGCCCCTCCTGATTGTTGCATTTGTGGATTTGTCTTCATTGAGAAAAGTTGTACACCAACTTGAGATAAAGATGTAAGAAGTGGTAGGCCAAACCAATAAGGATCTTTCTCAAGTAGGTCTGGCACCCAGTAGAAGTTAGTTCTAACATTATCAAGTCCTTCTGTAAATACATATTTTGTAGTATCGCTCATCATTCTAAACAATCCAAAAAGTATTAGGATTTGGATTATCATAACAAGACAACCCGAAAGACCAGGAGTCACCCCTTCTTCCTTGTATAGTTCTTGCATCTTTTGTTGCATGATTTGTTGGTCGTAGCCATATTTTTTCTGGATTTCTTCCATCTTTGGCTTAAAAACCTTAGTTCTTTCCGCTTGCTTTTGTTGGCTAACGGTCATTGGTATAATTAAAAGACTTACAAGCAAAGTCATTATTACTATCGCTATGGCATAAAAACTAACATCTGTAGGTTCTGTGAAATTTGCCGCGAGATAGTCATATATCCATCTCATAAGCTGACCTAAAATGCCTGCTATAAACTTAATCATATAAACTCCATCTATTTTATTTAATCTACAGGATCATACCCACCCTTAGAGAATGGATTGCATCTTAATATCCTCCAAAAAGACTTGATAAACGCTTTCAAAAACCCGTATTTTCTGAAAGCTTCCAGTGCATATTGGGAACAAGTCGGGTAGAACTTGCACTTGGAAGGGCCTAATTGGGGAGAGATATACTTTTGGTAAAACTTAATAAGTCTTATAAAGAATCTATTTATCATAATAGACAATATTTTTCTTAAAAGCCTTGCTCAAAACATGACCCAGAGATTTTTTTAATTTATCATAAGTAAAATCTGTCGTATGTTTCTTAGGAATAATTATTATATCTACTCCATTAATAGAATAGTAATTAAGCCTAAGAATCTCTCTTAACTTTCTCTTTAGTGAATTTCTTTGGTTGGCCTTGCCGATTTTTTTGCTAACAGTGATTCCAAATCTAGGATGATTTAGGCCGTTGTTTTTAATAAGTACAGTGAAATCTCTATTATAGAAAGCATTGTTTTTCTTGTATACTCTTTGAAAGTCTAAATCTTTTCTTAAACTAATTCTTTTTTCCATATTAAAAATCTAATAAACAAGAGCCTTAAAAAAGGCCCTTTCTCTAATCTATATATTACTATTTTAGCCTAAGCAGATAATCTTTTTCTGTTTTTTCTTCTTCTAGCTTTAAGTACTCTTCTACCGCCTGGGCTTGACATTCTTTTTCTAAAGCCGTGATCTTTAGATCTCTTTCTTCTATTTGGTTGATAAGTTCTCTTCATGCTTACACCTCCTACTCTTTTTTTGACTCATACTATTATATTGAAATAAAGCTAATCTGTCAAGATATATAGACAAAAAATATTACATTGATAAGGATACATTCCCCCTATGTATAATTTATGCATTTGGTCTTTGAATAAATAATCAAATATCAGGATTAATTGTGCATAGATTTTCAATGTGGATAAAATTGGGGATAGAATAATTTTACACAAGTTGTAAACAAAAATTCCTTATGAATAAAATTTAAAAATCATCGATTATCAATTTTCTTTTTGGCTTAAATTACTGATTTCTGAAAAAAGTATGAAGGAGTATAAATAAATACACAGACTTTTCCACATATACACTAGAAATTTCGGTCTTTTCAAAGTGTAAAAATAAGTTTTCCCAAAAATATAATAAAAAATGTGGATAAGTTGATTAAATCGCTTGATTATAGTATAATTAGCTGTGTAAAAGTATATGTAAAACTATGTTTTTTGTGATATTTTAACTTTTTTTTGTGGATAAGATCCAAGCTAGTTAATTTTTTCCTAGGATTTGTCCCTCTAAAGCCTAAAATTTAGCAAAAAGAATTATCAACATAAAAGTTATCCACAAGTTATCCCATTTCTGGGGATAAGTTCTTTTTTCTCGATAAGATTTTAATATTTTAAGCTTTATCCCTTGTGTATAACTTTAGAAGGAAGGTAGTATGGATGACGAATCTAGAATACATTACAGATGAATTAAAAAATGAAATGAAAATGCATGTTACCGATACTCAGCAATTCGATACATGGATTAGCATTCTAAAACCCCTAAATTTATATAGCGAGACCCTCTATCTAGAAGTTCCCAAAAAGGATACCCTCTTTATCTATGACAAAATCTGGGTTCCTCAACTTCAGCTTGCTCTTGATAATATAAAGGATAAGACAGGAAAAGACCTTAAGGTTTCTGTTATTGCAAAAGATTCCGACGATTACAACAAGGTCTTAACCCTGGGAAAGGACTATGATCCCAATGGTCAGATGCGAATAAGTAAGGTCAATTCATTTCCTAGACCCCAACTTGAAGAAGAAAATATATTTGCAAATTTCGTTGAAGGTAAGTCCAACCAGTACGCTTTGGGAGTTAGCCAGGCTGTTGCGGAAAATATTTCAAATAAGTCCCAAGCTAGACTCTACAATCCCCTATTCATCTACGGAGAAAGTGGTCTAGGAAAGACCCACTTGATGCAGGCTATTGCCCATGAGATCTTAGATAATAGAGATGATGCCTACGTGATGTATCTATCAAGTGAGAAGTTTACAAATGAAATGATATCTGCCCTTAGGTCAACCAAAAACGAGAAGTTCAGAGAAAAATACAGGTCCGTTGATATCCTTCTTATAGATGATATCCAATTTATTGCCGGAAAAGAAGGAACCCAGGAGGAGTTCTTCCACACCTTTAACGACCTTTACAATACAGGCAAGCAAATAGTAATATCATCTGATAGGCCACCCAAGGAGATAAAACATTTAGAAAATAGACTGATATCCAGATTTTCTTGGGGCATTATAGTAGATATCGGAAAGCCTGACTTTGAAACGAGAGTTGCAATACTACAAAAAAAACTCGACCAGCTAGGTGCTTATATAGACAACAATATTCTCTTTTATATAGCAGAAAATATCGATACAAATATAAGAGACCTCGAAGGAGCCTTGTCTACTGCCATAGCCTATGCCAAGAGCGATAATAGAGAAGTAGTAACCATGGAAGATGCCATAAAAGGAGTTGCTACTAGAGTAAAGGATAAGAAAAAACGCGTAGGTATAGATGATATACAAAAGTACGTGGCTGATAAATATGGAATCAAATTATCTGATATAAAGGGAAAATCTAGGAAAAAAGAAATTGTAAATCCTAGACAAATAGCTATGTTCCTATCAAGAGAAATCTTGGAAGATTCACTAGTAACAATCTCCAACGCCTTTGACAGAGACCATACAACTGTCATGCACGGCATTGATAAAATTCAAAAACAAATCGAAGAAGACGATAACTTCAAAGAAGAAATAGATGCTCTTTTGAAGGAGATCACAGAGTAGATTGTTTATAAACCTGTGGATAAGTTTGTTGATAAGTCAAAAGTTTTTATCTACGAACTTTATCTTGTGGGAAGTGTGGAAAACTAGGGATTTTATCCTTTAATTATGCCCAAGTTATCAATAGATATATTTGGCTTAATATAGCCTTTATATAAACTTATCCACATTTATACAGGCCCTACTAATAATACTACTAAGTATATATAATAAGTTAAGGAGTAACCATGAAATTTAAAATCAACCAGCAAGATTTAATGAACGCTATTACCATTGCCATGAAAGCAGTCTCAAAGAGTACCAATATACAGATACATGAATTAATATACTTTGAGTGTTCTGCTAGCTCTCTTTCGCTAAGAGCCTTTGATGGTGAAATATCTATAAAAACAGAAGTCGATGCCGTAGTAGATGAAGAAGGAGAGATGGCAGTAAAGGCAAGTCTAATCTCCAATATAGTAAGAAAACTTCCAAACGACATAGTGATAATAGAAAATAAAGAAGGGAAGATCTCTATCAAATGTTCATCTTCAAGCTTTAACCTCATAGCCTTTGATTATTATGATAAAAATGATATTAACATTCCAGAAACTAAGCCAATAGAAATAGCTAATGATATCCTAAAAAGATCTATAGGCCAGACCGAATTTTCTACAAGTCTAGATGAGACCAAGCTTGCTCTAACAGGGATATTATTTGAACTAAAAGAAGGATACGTCAATATGGTGGCTCTCGATGGCTACAGGGTATCCCTAAAGAAGATAAAACTCGATTACCCAACAGACTATGAGGATAGCGAATATATCATACCTAAGAGGTCCCTACTAGAATGGTCTAGGATTGTTTCAGATGATTTGACAACTAAGCTTTACAAGAACGAAAATGACCTAATATTTACAAGCGGTAGCACTACCATGCAATGCAAGGTAATTGATAAAAACTTTATCGACTATAGAAATATAATAAATGATATTTCAGAAACTAGCGTTATCCTAGACAAAAGAGACTTGATCAATTCCCTAGACCGTGCCCAAGTCTTATCAGATCCAGGTAGGGCCAACCTTATTAAAATTGAGCTTTCAGATAATGTTATGCTTATAAAGTCAAACTCAGAGATAGGTGATGTCAGGGAAGCTATAGATGTAGAGCAAAAGGGAGATGACCTAGAAATAGCCTTTAATGCTAGATATATGCAAGAAGGGGTCAAGGCCTGTGATTCATCAAAGATAAAGCTAAACTTCAAATCGTCCCTAAATCCATGCCTAATATATCCAGAAAACTCAAGCTACGAAGATGAGGATTTTACCTACCTAGTTCTTCCAGTAAGACTTGCGAATTGAGGTAGCTATGGAAAAAATTGAATTTGAAAGTGAAGAGATAAAATTAAAAGATTTACTAAAGGCGACTAATATTATCCCTACAGGAGGTCTTGCCAAAGCTATAATCAAAGAAGAAGGTGTCCTTTTAAATGGATCTGTTTGCTTTGTGGCAGGAAAAAAGCTCCACAAGGGAGATACAGTCGAATTTGATGATTTTTCGATTACAATTGTATAATGCGGATCAAAGATTTAAAGTTAAATAATTTTAGAAATTATTTTTATGAAAATGTAGAATTTAACAAGGACTCCAATATCTTCATTGGGGATAATGCCCAGGGTAAGACCAATCTTTTAGAAAGTGTCTATTATTTGGCCAATGCATCAAGCTTTAAGAAGATTAGAGATAATGATATAATTAGGTTTTCCCAAAGCCAGATGAAGCTTGCTGGCACTATAAGAAAGGGCAGATCTTTTAAGGAAGTTTTCATAGAAGTAAAGGATAATGATAAGAGTATTTTCGTAAATGGAGTAAAATATGATAGGAGGAAAGATTTAAGATCTCTTTTCAAGATTGTCTTATTTACTCCAGAAGATCTCGGAATAATTAAGGATGGGCCAAATCGTAGGAGAGATTTAATCGATGAAATCATAGAAGAAATTGATTTATCCTATAAGGCCAACAAGAGAGATTACGATAAAATTCTCTATCAGAGAAATAAGCTTTTGAAAAAACAAAAAGCTCCCTACTTTAAAGAACAACTAGAGGCTTTCGATAAGTCTCTTACCAAGCTTTCATACAAGATATATAAAACTAGGGATAAATTTATTAAAATTATTAATAAATTTGCTAGTGAATTTCACTCATCTCTAACAGCGAATAAGGAAGAGTTAAAACTAAGCTATAAGGCTGATATTGAAGCTAAAAGTCTCACAGACTACGAGGAAATTTTTAGGTCGGCGAGAGACTTAGATTTTAAATACCTTACTAGCCAAAGAGGAATCCATAGGGATGATATTGAAATAAGTATAAATGGTAAAAATACCAAAAGCTTTGCTTCTCAGGGCCAACAGCGTTCGGCTATCTTAAACATTAGACTTGCGGAAGTAAGGTTGATTAAGGAAGTGACAGGAGATGAGGCTGTCATTTTGTTTGACGATGTCTTTTCAGAGCTAGATGAGAAAAGGTCTATGTTTTTGTTAGAAAACCTTAAGGGCTTTCAGACAATAATAACTGCAACCAATACCAAGAGTTTGGAGTATGTAGATAGGGAAAAGATTTCATATATCTTAGATGGAAAGATTAGAAAGGAATAGTATGCAAGATAACAATTATGATGCTGGCAATATCAGGGTCTTGGAAGGACTAGAACCAGTTAGACTAAGACCTGGTATGTATATAGGTTCAACCAGTGAAAAGGGACTTCACCACTTAGTTTACGAGGTCGTTGACAACTCTGTAGATGAAGCCTTGGCTGGTCGTTGCGACTACATAAAAGTAACAGTAAGCAAAGACAATGTAATAAAAGTCGAGGATGACGGTTCAGGAATCCCAGTTAAAGAGCACCCTACAACTCACAAGTCAACCCTTGAGACGGTTCTTACAGTTTTACACGCTGGTGGTAAGTTCGACGACTCTGCCTATCAGTTTTCGGGAGGACTTCACGGTGTAGGTGTCTCTGTAGTAAACGCCCTAAGTGAATACCTAATAGCTGAAGTCAAAAGAGATGGTCACATCTACAAAATGACCTTTGCCAAGGGAGAAGTCACCAGCGATTTAGAAATTGTAGGAGATACAGAAGAAACTGGTACAACTATAACATTTAAGCCAGATGGAGAGATTTTCGATACAACAATATTTGATAGGAAAACTTTAGAAAATAGGTTTAGGGAAATGGCCTTCCTCAACAAGGGAGTAGAAATAATCCTCGAAGATGAGAGAGATGACTTTTCTGAAAGCTTCAAATATGAGGGTGGAATCAAGGAATTTGTAACCTATCTTAATAGAAACAAGACTCCAATTATGGAGCAAGTTCCTCACTTCGATGGCATGCAAGAAGATATAGAAGTAGAAGTAAGCTTCCAATATACAGACGGCTACAGCGAAAATATCCTAACTTATGCCAACAATATTCACACACCAGAAGGGGGTACCCACCTATCAGGCTTTAGATCAGCCCTTACAAGAACAGTAAATGATTATGCTAGGAACTTTAAGTTCCTAAAAGAAAACGAGGAAAACCTTCAAGGTGACGACATCAGAGAAGGAATTACAGCGGTAGTTTCAATCAAAATATCAGACCCACAATTCGAAGGACAAACCAAGGCTAAACTTGGAAACTCAGAGGTTAGAGGAGCGGTAGATACTTTCGTTAGTCAGAGACTTCAAGCCTATCTAGAGGAAAACCCAAAGCCTGCCAAAAATATAATAGAAAAGGCCCTAGCATCCAGAAGAGCGAGGGAAGCTGCAAGAAAGGCAAGAGACCTAACCAGGAAAAGATCAATCCTAGATTCGACAACTCTGCCAGG
>NZ_JALEIL010000048.1 GCF_022770135.1 Anaerococcus sp.
ATTAATATAATAGGGATAGTGTTTAGTGCTATTTTTATAGTATTGTTTTATTACTTATTAGAAAGATTTAATATAAATCAAGTATTAAAAAAAATAATATTTATTTATTTAAGCTTAGGAGCTTTGTGTAGTATGCCAAGCGAAAATATTTATTTAGATAAAAATGAAAATGATCTAACTGGTTTGTTAATACCGTTCGCATCTTATAAATTTGCATTTATAGCACCTATTTATCTATTTAGGTATTGTTTAAAAATAAGTAAAAAAGAGGACTAACAGGGTCCCCTTTTTTAATTCTAATCTTTATTATTTTTATCTTCTATATCATCAATTATATTATTAACGTCTCTAGTATCTAAAAAAGTAACAAAATTCAATATGTTTGCAACCGTCTTAGATAATTTATAAGAAATACTCTTATTCTTTTTGTTTTTGTTTTTATCAGCTTGATAAATAGCGATTATAACGAAACATATTGTTAATAAAACAAGCATTAAATCTACCATAATATTGCCCCTTTATTTTACGATAACAACTGCCTTACTAGTTAGTTACCCGATGGTCTTGTAGATAAACATCTTATCTTATTAGAATAATATCTCGATATTACTATTTAGATTTACCAATCAATATTTTATAAATTTATTTTTTTCTAAGTTTCTTAGGTATTGGCCTAGCCTTTCGTATAAGGGCTCGGCTTTTTCTCCATAGGAATCTTTTAGGATATTTCCTATATCTTCTATGGAATTTTGCCCATTTATGGCTTCCCAGACTGTATTTCCCATTCCTTCTAGCTTAACTCTTGTAATTTTTGGCTTATGCCAGAATTTCTGGGCTAGCTTGTGGTTTAGGCCGGTGTGGTCCATGAGGATAGTGTAGGTTTTACTTTTCTCATCATAGTCATAGTCCACGTTTTTCTTTGGGATTTTCCCTAAATCAAGCTTCATTTTTGCCCTTCTTTAAGGCTCCTTTTGCCTTAGTGAAGATTAGTATGCCTAAGCATATAAATATAACTACAGAGGCTTCTTGGCTTAGGGCAAATTTCTCAGAAATATTGATAAGATCTGCCAGAGTCTTGCCTTTGACAGGAATTAGGGCGAATACTGCTAGAATTATACCCATGATTCCTTCTCCAGCTATAAGGCCTGCTGAGTAGAGGGTTCCTCTTGTCTCTGCATCCTTTTTCTCTTCCTTACTTGCCTTGATTTTATCTACAGCAATTCTTACAAGACCACCAAACATTATTCCAAGTGATGTATTGATAGGTAGGTAAAGGCCTATAGCGAAAGGTAGGACTGTTACTCCCAAAAGCTCTACCATAATAGCTATAAAGCTTCCTACAAATACCAAGTTCCAAGGAAGGTCATTGTTCATAACTCCTTCTACTATCATCTTCATAAGCATGGCTTGAGGAGCTGGAAGGTCCTTTGTTCCAAAGCCTATAGATTTGTTTAGTATCCACAAAACTCCACCTATGGCAAGGGATGAGGCGAGAACTCCTATTAGCTCTCCAATTTGTTGGTATCTTGGACTAGCTCCTACGATGTAACCTGTCTTTAAATCTTGTGAGCAGTCTCCTGCTATGGCAGCTATTACACAAATTATAGTTCCTATAGAGATTGCTGCTATCATTCCGTCATGGCCTACAAAGCCTGTTAGTCTTAGAAGAAGAGTAGCAATCAAGAGAGTCGCTATTGACATTCCTGATACAGGGTTGTTTGAAGATCCTATTATTCCTACCATCCTTGATGAAACAGTAGCAAAGAAGAAGCCGAATACTACTATAATCAAGGCACCAAATAAGTTAAGTGGTGAAGATGGCATCATAAACATCAATACAATCGCTATAATTACAAGAATTATGGAAGCCTTAATAGAAATATCAGCATCAAGTCTGTCCTTATTTTTGGATGAATCTCTGTCCTTAAGGTCCTTGATAGAATCCTTAAATGATTTAATAATCATTGGAAGGGACTTGATCAAAGATATAATTCCTCCAGTAGCAACAGCTCCTGCTCCTATATATCTGATGTAGTTTGACCATAGGTCGGATGGGCTAAGGCTGGCTATTTCTGCTGGGCCAAAGGCATGAAGCAGTGGCATAAGTACAAGCCAGGCGAGGACACCTCCTGAAAGCATTATAGCGTCGATTTTAGGTCCCACGATATAACCTACACCCATTAGGGCTGGAAGGGCATCGAAGCCAATAGCAGTTCCTCCAAAGTTTTTCGTAGATATTTCATAGCTTACGCCTTCTGGGAAGATTTTAAGTCCATTTGCCAAAAATTTATAGATAGAAGCAAGTCCCAAGCCCTTAAATACTACACTTGAGTCTTGTCCTCCTGACTCTCCTGCCTTAAGCACTTCTGCGCAGGCTCTTCCTTCAGGATATGGCAAGATTCCATCCTCCTTAACTATGAGGGCTTTTCTTAGAGGAATCATAAAGATAATACCAAGTACTCCTCCAATTAAGGTCAACATCAAGATATTTAGATAGGATATGTAGTGACTATCTCCCCACTCTGCTTCCCACAAGAAGGCTGCTGGCAAGGTAAAGATGGCTCCTGCTGCAAGTGACTCTCCTGCAGAACCTATCGTTTGAACTAAATTGTTTTCGAGTATAGAATCACGCTTTAAGATTTTTCTGACTATACCCATAGAAATAACAGCCGCTGGTATTGATGCAGATATGGTAAGACCTACACGAAGTCCCAAATAAGCATTGGCCCCACCAAATACTATGGCTATTATAACTCCCAAGACTACAGCCAAGGGAGTAAATTCTCTAAGTTTCTCAATTTCTTTTTCTTTTTTCAAAATAACTCCTTATAAATGTAAAATTATTCACTTCTTGCAAATAATTTCCTAGAACAAATTAAAAATGTCAATCATATGACACATTATTAAGTATACCGCTAAAATTAATATTTAAAAATATTTATATAAAAACATGAAAAGCCTATAAAAAATGGGTCTATAATAAATCGTGTTGGTAGAAGTAAATGATACTTCTTTCAACACGATTTTTTGTGAAAAAAAAAGAAGACATATTTAATCATTTATCCTATAATTAAATCACCACAACCTAAAAAAGGAGATTAAATATGT
>NZ_JALEIL010000057.1 GCF_022770135.1 Anaerococcus sp.
CTTGAATATCTTGTGCACTTTGAGGCTGATACTCTTCGATTAACATTTTTGCTATTTTGTTAAGTCTTGTTTCTGGTCTTTTACTTAGCATTAAAATTCCTCCTGATTAGTTTTTCTTTATCCTAATCAGGAGGCTCCTATACACAAAATTTTACACAGTCTCTAATATTTAGTTTATTCTTTTTAGCTTCCAGTACCATTTGAGTACCAGTAGCCATTTTTTTATTCTATCTATAGCTTGTAATTAAGCCATTTTAGAAAATTTTGCGACTAACGAAAATCGCAGTTTCACTGCTCTCCGTGCTCCGCACTATTTTTCGGGTAAAACTCCCACACAGGGGAGTTTTACTCCCATTTTCGACTCGAAATCGATGATGATCCTATTCGTCACATCAGCGATTTCTCGCCTAAGAAGGGTAGCCATCCATCTATCTTCGTACTTCGTGCTTGATATATGGGGCTTAAGTAAAAGCATCGCTTGCGATTCCTAACTTTATTTTGATTTTGACTGTAATATCTCTTCATTTGAGTGAATATATATCATACTTGAAAATTAATTCATAATTTTCAATCCCCTTCAGCGAATCAGAAAATCCATCTATCTATCTTCGCACTTCGTGCTCGATATATGGGGCTGACGTAAAAACATCGCTTGCGATGTTTTTACTCCCATTCAATTGTTCCAGGTGGTTTGCTTGTTATGTCGTAGACTATTCTTCCTACTCCGGCTACTTCGTTTATCATTCTGTTGGAGAGGGTTTGCATTAGGTCGTATGGTAGGTTGGCTGCTTCTACTGTCATGGCGTCGGTGCTGGTTACGGCTCTTACTGCTATGACGTTTTCGTATACTCTTGCGTCTCCTTTTACTCCTACGGTCTTGATTGGGGTCCATACTGTGAAGTATTGCCAGATGTCTTCTTTTAAGCCGAAGTTTTCTACTTCTTCTCTTAGGATGGCGTCTGTTTCTCTCACTATTTCTAGTTTGTCTTTAGTGATTTCACCGATTACTCTTATGGCAAGGCCTGGTCCTGGGAATGGTTGGCGCCATACCATATCATGTGGTACTCCTATTGCCTCTCCTACTGCTCTTACTTCATCTTTGAAGAGTTCTCTTAGGGGTTCTACGAGACCTACGAAGTCCATGTCTTCAGGTAGCCCTCCAACGTTGTGGTGGCTTTTGATTACACTTGCCTTATCTTTTCCACTTTCGATAACGTCAGGGTAGATTGTTCCTTGGACTAGGTATTTGGCTCCGCCGATTTTTTTGGCTTCTTCTTCGAATACTTCTACAAAGTGGTTGCCTATGATTTTTCTTTTCTCTTCAGGCTCTTCTACTCCTTTGAGTAGACTTAGGAATTCTTCTGATTTGTCGACCATTTTTACGTTTAGACCAAGGTCCTTGTAGGTTTCCATTACAGATTTGGCCTCGTCTTTTCTAAGTAGTCCGTGATCTACGAAGATACATTGGAGATTATCTCCTATGGCCTTTGATACGATTGTAGCTGCAACTGAGCTGTCTACACCGCCTGATAGGCCGCAGATCATTTTTTCTTCCTCGTATTTTTCTTTGATTTCAGCAATCTTTGCCTTGGCAAAGTCTTCCATAGTCCATGTTTTTTCAGCCTTGGCTATGTTTATTACGAAGTTTTCTAGCATTTGTTTTCCGTACTCAGAATGTACTACTTCTGGGTGGAATTGTACTGCGTAGATTTTCTTTTCTTTGTTTTCAATTCCAGCTACTGGTGCATTGAGAGTCCAAGCTATCTTCTTGAAGCCGTCTGCGATTTTGTTCACCCTGTCCCTGTGGTTCATCCAGATTACGGATTCTTGAGGTACATTTTGGAAAAGCTCACTTTTTTGGTCTACAAATAGTGGAGTTTTGCCGTATTCACCGTTTTTAGGTGTTTCGACTTCTCCCTTGTAGTAGTGGTTGATGTATTGTAGTCCGTAGCAGATTCCTAGTATTGGAATGTCTAGGTCAAATATTCTATCATCAGCCTTTAGTGAGTTTTTATCGTTTACTGATTGTGGGCCGCCTGTTAGGATTATTCCTGCAACATTTTCAAAATCGATGTCCTCGATTTTGGTATCGCAGTCGAATAATTCAGCGTATACTCCCATTTCTCTAACTCTTCTTACGATGAGTTGGTCGTATTGGCCGCCGAAGTTTAATACTATAATTTTGTCTTTCTTCATGCCCCCTCCTTTTATTGGACGTGCTTTCTGCGTTCTTCTGGAAACTTCTCGAAATAGTATTGGACTATATCTGTTGCAGTTTGCTCGATTGTGTTTTCTGTAACATCGATTACCTTACAATCCAAGTCCTTGAAGACTTCTTGTGCGTATTCTAGCTCTCTTCTGATTCTTGTATCATCATAGTATATTGACTCCCCTACTATTCCTAAAGACTTACTCCTTACTTCCCTGATGTTTGATAGCTTGTCAGGGTCAATCACAAGGCCTATAATCCTTTCAGGATCTACTTCAAATATCTCACGTGGCAGTTTTATTTCTGGCACGAGAGGTAGGTTTGAGACCTTGAAGTTTTTGGTCGCAAGAATCATGGTTGTAGGAGTCTTGCTGGTCCTTGACACTCCTACAAGGACTATATCTGATAGAGGAAAGCCCCTAGGGTCCTTGCCATCGTCGTATTGAATGGCGAATTCTATGGCTTCTATCATATTGAAATAGTCCTCTGATAGGGTTCTGGTTAGGCCGATTTCCCTTACTGCCTTAAGACCAGTCGCTTCTTCTACCTTTCTGATTCCGTAGTTTAGGATGTCTAATACTTCGATGTTTTTTTCTTTGGCTACAGCTCTTAGATGCTTGGATAAATCTTCGTTAGCGATAGTTTGAACGACTATACAGTTGCTGTCAGCCTGATCCATCACTTCGTCGATTTCTTCTGTCGTATCTATGCTTGGTTTTCTAATAAGATTTACTTTAAGGTCAGGAAATTGGCTAGTCACTGACTTGATGTAGTTTTGTGCAGTCTCTCCTGTCGAATCACTTATAAGTATTGTAGTCAATTCTTTCATCTTTTACCTTACTATTTCTTTTATATCGAGGATTTGTTCAATCCTTCTGGCTAGTTTGTTTAGCATGGCGATTCTGTTGTGTTTGACTTCTTCGTCTTCTACATTGATCATGGTATTGTCGAGGTAGGAATTACCTACAACGCTTGTTTCTTTTATCTTATTAAGCTCTGCCAAGAAGTCCGCTTCTGCACTTGGACTAAAGTCTCCAAGCTCTGTGATTTTCTCATAGAAAGATCTTTCAAGGTCGTTTTCGAAAAGGTCTTCTCTTACTTCAGCATCTACACTATAGTCTGAGAGATTGACGATTCTTGTAAAGTAAGATACTTGATCTTCATTATCTTCTAGGAAACTATCGATGCTTTTAGCCTTCTTTACAATCTTTATGATATTTAACTCGTCTGTATTAATTACAGAATTTACTGTATCGTAGCTTACACCATCGTCTATTAGCTTGTTTTTGAGCCTGTCCTTGAAGAAGTCTAGGACCTTGTCCATGGCTGTATCGTAATCAAAGGAAAGTTCATTCTTTTCTGTATAGACTAGTAGGGCATCATTTACAAGCCTTCTTAGGTCAATATCAATGGAGTTTTCTAGGAAGATATTTATAATTCCAAGGCAGGCCCTTCTTAGACCGAATGGGTCTTGGCTTCCTGTTACGTATTTTTCTATAGCGTAAAGGCCTACAATGGTATCCATCTTATCTGCTATGGAAAGGATGATGCCTGTAATAGTTTTTGGTAGGGCTGATCCAGAAGATCTTGGCATGTAGGCTTCTTCTATGGCTGTTGCGACTCTTTCTTCCTCGCCAGACTTACTTGCGTAAATCCTACCCATAGTTCCTTGTAGCTCGGTAAACTCTACTACCATCTTTGTCACAAGGTCTGCCTTTGAGAGATAGGCTGCTCTTCCTATAGGATGTGCCATATCTTCGCCAATAGCTAGGGCTTGTCTGTATCTTTCTGTAAGATCTGTTAGTCTTTCTGTCTTAAGCTTCATATTGCCCAAACCTTCAAAGAAGGCAAGATTTTCAAGATCGTCTACATAGGCTTCGAGTGGCTTTTTCATGTCTATATCGTAGAAGAACTTAGCATCTTCTAGTCTTGCAACTAGGACCTTTTTGTTTCCTTCTACTACATTTTCCTTAAATTCTTCGTCACCATTTCTTACAACTAGGAAGTATGGTAGAAGATTCTTGTTCTCGTCTAGGACTGGAAAGTATCTTTGGTGGTCCTTCATTGGAGTTGTTATTACTTCTTTTGGGATTTCTAGATACTTCTTGTCGATTCCTCCTATTAGGACAGTTGGATATTCGACTATATTTATAACTTCATCTAGGAGGACTTCGTCTTTCATGTATTCTCCACCTACTTCGCTAGATAGTCTGTTGAGTCCTCTTAGGATAATGTCTTTTCTGTCCTTGTATTTTAGGATTACGAAGTTTTCCTTAAGGAGTTTCTCGTAATTTTCGATCTTGTCGATTTCTATATGATTTGATCCAAGAGTTCTATGGCCCTTGGTCACTCTTCCTACAGAAATTCCCTCAGCATCAAAGTCTAGGACTTCGTCATCTAGGATTGATACAAACCATCTGATTGGTCTAGCCCATCTTATTGACTTTCCTGCCCATCTCATAGATCTTGGGAAGGAAATTGACTTTACTAGCTCGTAGACATTTTCTCTTAGGACTTCAGCAACTGATTTTGATTTTTCCTTTTTTTCTACATAGATATAGTCTTCGCCCTTGAACTCTCTGATTACTACATCAGATATATCAGCTCCTTGACCCCTTAGGAAACCTAAAAGAGGTTTCTTTGGCTCGCCGCCTTCGTCATAGGCAATCTTTACACTTGGTCCTTTGACAGAAACGGTCTTTTCTGTAAGATCAGCCTCTACACCCTCTAACAAGATAGCAAATCTTCTTGGAGTTGACTCTACTGAGAAAGACTCGCAAGTTAATTTGTTTTCTTCGATTAGTTTCTTAAATTTATCTTCTAATTGTCTTTTGGTATTTTTGACATAATCAGAAGGTATCTCTTCTACTCCGATTTCTAATAAGTAATTACTCATCATTATCCTTTCTTAGAAGAGGGTAGCCTAACTCTTCTCTTTTCTCGATAAACTTGTGGGCTACCTTGCTTGATACGTCTCTTACCCTTTTGATATAGTGGCTTCTCTCAGAAACTGATATGGCCCCCTTGGCATCTAGGGTGTTGAAGGCGTGGCTTGTCTTTAAGACATTGTCGTAGGCAGGAATGCATAGACCTAAGTCAATTAGTCTGTTGGCTTCTTTTTCATAAATATTAAACAATTCTTCTAGGACTTCGTTGTCTGCGTCTTCGAAGGAATATTTTGAATTCTCGTATTCGGCTAGACCAAAGATATCTCTGTAAGTTAGATCCTTGGACCACTTAATGTCAAATACATTGTCAACTCCTGATAGATACATAAAGATTCTCTCAAGACCGATGGTAATCTCTCCACTTTCGATCTCGCAGTTTATGCCTCCTACTTGTTGGAAATAAGTAAACTGGGTAATCTCCATTCCATCAAGCCAAACTTCCCAACCGAGTCCCCAAGCTCCTAGGGTTGGACTTTCCCAGTTATCTTCGACAAATCTTATGTCGTGCTCTCTTGGGTTAATGCCGATTGCTTCCAAGCATTCTAGGTAAAGTTCTTGGATATTGTCTGGGGTTGGCTTTAGGAGAATTTGCATTTGGTGGTGTTGGTAGAGCCTGTTTGGGTTTTGTCCATATCTACCATCTGCTGGTCTTCTTGATGGCTCAACATAGCAGACCTTCCAAGGCTCAGGACCTAGGGCACGCAAAAATGTGTTAGGATTCATAGTTCCTGCTCCCTTTTCCGTATCGTAAGGAAGCATTACCGAACATCCCTCATTCTTCCAAAACTCTTCAAGTTTCATTATTAAATCTTCAAAGTACATTCTAATTCCTTTCGCTTAATCTCTTATAGACCCAATCCATAGAAGAAAACTTCTTGATATCAAGGCTAATTAAGCAATAATCTATTATTAATCTCGCTACTTTCTCATAATCAGGGCTGGGGCTGAGCTCACTAAGCTCATCTGATTTTGTATATAATAACTTCATAAAATACAAGAGATCTTCTCTAGTAAGATAAATCACATCGCCCGTATCCTTCTTGTGCTCTTCGCATATGAGGGAGGCTTCTCTGATAGAAAAGTAGCCTGTCGCCTTATCTATAATTCTACCGCAAATCCCGCAAGTAGAAAAGTTAGGCTTAAGGCCTGAAAATGATATATATTTGATCAAAAAGCCCAAAAATATATTAAGATAGCCACTATCAGCCTCTTCCAGGGCCCTAAAGCTTGTATCGAGGAGCTTAAAGACTGTATCCTTCTGGCTTGTATCGATAGTCTTTAGGAGAAAATCGCACATGGCCGACTTGTAGAGGATGATGTCGAAGTTCTTGGAACTTTTCTTGTAGGATTCTACCAAGTAGCCATCTCTTATGCCGTAAAAGTCTCCCTTCATCTTGTACAAGGATAAGTTTACCTTCATAAATCTTCCTGTCAAAGAAAGAAGGCCGGAGTTTTTTCTGTAAACTCCCCTGGCCATAATAGAAATTCTTCCGAGCTTGTCGGTAAATACTTCTATGATTTTGCTAGTCTCCTTGTAGCTAAACTCCCTTAAGATAAAGCCTGTCACATCCTTAAGCTCACTTGTAGCCAAAGCGGTCCACCAGCTTCTCTTTCTTTCTCCAGTCCTTTTCTACCTTAACCCACAATTGGAGGTTAACCTTGCTAGAGAGGAATTTTTCGATTTCCCCTCTCGCATCCATGCCGATTCTCTTGATCATCTGGCCGTTTTTGCCGATAACAATCTCCTTGTGGCTATTTTTTTCCACCACAATTGTAGCCCTTATATCTATTAGCTTCTTGTTAGTTCTTTCCTTAAAGTCGTCAATCCTAACAGCAACCCCATGAGGGACTTCATTTGATAGATTTCTAAGGGCCTTCTCTCTTATGATTTCTCCTACGATAAATCTCTCACTCTTATCTGTAATCATATCCCTATCGTAGTAGGCTGGACCGAAGTCAAGCATTTCCTTGATAGTATCCAGGAAAACATCGATATTTTTCCCTTCTAGAGCTGATATTTCTATAATCCTATCGAAGTCATAAGCTCTGAAGTTTTCCCTAATATGGGCAATTTTCTCCCTATCAGCGAGGTCGGTCTTGTTTATTAGAAGGATCTTGGGAAGCTTAATTTTTTCAAGCATTTCTAGGATTTCCCCGTCTATCCTTCCGATTTCCTCCGAATCATCCACCACCATGGTAATGATATCAGATTCCTTGAGGCTTTCTTCTGAGAAGGTCAGAAGCCTTTCTTGAAGCTTGTTTCTAGGAGTTTGAATCCCAGGCGTATCAAGAAAAATTATCTGACTTTCCTCGTCATTATATATAATTTGTATTTTATCTCTAGTAGTTTGGGGCTTATTTGAGATGATAGATATCTTCTCTCCTATAATCTTTTCCATTAATGTCGACTTACCAACATTGGCCCTGCCTACTACTGAGACGAATCCTGATTTTATCATTGTAAATCCTTTTTGCCAAAACTATGAGGAAGAAGATCTTCCAAAGTGTAGGTCTTGTAATCATCTACCGAGTTTGCTATTACGATTTTCGTATCCTCATCGAAAAACTCCGCCATAAATTGCCTGCAGACTCCGCAAGGATATGTATCTGTCGAATCTCCTGTGATGACTATTGTATCAAATTCTCTAAAGCCCTTGGAAATGGCGGCCGCAAGGGCAGATCTTTCCGCACAGATTGTCGGTGAATAAGAGGCATTTTCGATGTTTACTCCCTCAAATACTTCGCCTTCTTTTGTAAGAAGGACTGCCGAAACCCTAAAGTGTGAATAAGGAGAGTAAGATTTCTTCTTATTGTCTAGGGCAAGTTTTATTAATTCTTTTAAATCTTTCATGAAAATATCCCAAATATTGAAAGGGCCACGCTTATACCAAGTATGGCTCCTCTAATTATCTCTTTTGTCGAATGAATGTCTGCCTCGTATCTGGATTCTGCAACTATAAGAGCCATAAAGGCCATAAGGATCATTACCATTGGATTGTCCACAAGGAGGATTCCTATGGTTGCAAGGCCAAAGGATACGGAGGTGTGTCCGCTTACGAAGCCTCCCCTGAAGGCAGTTCCATGTCCCTCATAGAAAACTCCCTTAAGGAATATGGTTATGATTATGATAAGAGAAATCGAAATTACAGCCAAATGGCTCGGTCTTCTCGCAATCCTCAAGATTACTGAGTCGTAGAAGTTGAGGAACTTATCGAAAAATATCATATAGCCCACAAAAAGTGCATTGAGGGCTGCTATGAAGGTTGCCGCAGCAGATACATCCTTGGCAGACTTGGCAAGAGATAGCCACCTGCCGTCTGCTGCTATATCGACAGCATTCTCAAGAGCTGTATTTACAAGCTCTAGGGCTATAACGGACGATATAGCAAAAATTAAAAACATCATCTCAATTCTAGAAATATTGAAAAACAAGCTTGCCACAAAGACTATGGCACAAGCTAAGAGATGAAATTTCATGTTTTTTTCGTGATTTATGGCAAAGACTAGGCCCTCGTAGGCATAGTCGAAGCCTTTGAGAAACTTCTGTCCGTGGCTAAGGTTCTCCTTGGTATAGATCTTCCCGTATTCCACGTTGGCGTATCTTTGCTCAAGCCTAAGCTCTTCCTTGATTTCTTCCTTAAGCTCGTCCCTAAATTCTAGAAACTTTTCATCTTCCTTAGCCGCTTCTTCTCTTTCCTTTTCGTAGTCGTTTTTGTCCATATGGTCGAAGTTCTCGTGATCGTCGTTCTTGAAGACTCTAAGATTTCTCATGACTTCCTTCTCACGACTTCTCATCTCTCTCTTCTCGTCTTCTTCCATATGGTCGTAGCCTAAAAGATGGAGGGTGGAGTGGCAGGTCAGATACATGATTTCTCTCCTTAGAGAATGGCCGAACTCCATGGCCTGGTCCTTGGCTACATCCAGACATATTACTATATCTCCCAGCATCTTATCAGCGTCTGGTAAGTCTATCGTATCATCTAGGGGGAAGGATAGGACATCTGTCGGCCTATCTACATCCCTAAATTCCCTATTTAGCCTATGAATCTCCTCCATATCGACAAAGGTAATGGAGACTTCATAATCATCTCCCAATCCCTCTGTCTTTAGGACTTCCTTGACAGTTATTTCTAGGTCAGCATCCATTTCTATTTTTTCTTCTGTATTGTTTTCAATTAAAAGATGCATATCTCTTCCTATTCTTTCTTGCTATTAGCTTCCTTTTCTTTTCTCTCAGCCATCCTTCTCGCATCTTCCTTATCGTAAGCATCGATTATCCTTTGGACAAGAGGATGTCTTACTACGTCTATGGAAGAAAATTCCATAAAGGCAATTCCTTCTACATTCCTAAGAATATGCTCTGCCGCCCTTATCCCACTTTTCTTGCCACGAGGAAGGTCGACTTGGGTCTTATCTCCTGTAATTATGGCCTTGGAACCAAAGCCCAGCCTTGTAAGAAACATCTTCATCTGCTCGTGGGTCGTGTTTTGTGCCTCATCCAAGATCACAAAGGACCTATCGAGAGTCCTTCCTCTCATGTAGGCAAGGGGAGCTACCTCAATAAGGCCTTTTTCTACGAGATTTTGATAAGTATCAAAGCCAAGGATATCAAAAAGCCCATCGTAAAGAGGTCTTAGATAAGGGTCTACCTTATCTTGAAGGTCTCCCGGAAGAAAACCGAGGCTTTCTCCTGCTTCGACAGCTGGACGAGTGAGTATTATCCTATCCACTTCCCCAGCCTTGAAGGCTCTAACGGCCATAGCCACAGCAAGGTAGGTCTTTCCTGTTCCTGCTGGTCCTATACCAAAGACAACATCATTGTTTCTGATCTTTTCTATATAGGACTTCTGTCCCAGGGTCTTTGGCTTGATTGGCTTGCCGTCTGCCCTTGTGACTATCACATCTCCCAAAAGCCCCTTGATTACGTCCTTGTTTTCTCTTTCAAGCATGTCTGCGTGATACTTGATCTTTTGAAAGTCTAGGGACTCGCCCTTACTTATAAGAGTAAGGAGTTGTTCTAAGAGATCTTTGGTAAGCTTAGTATTAAGCTCTTCTCCTTTAATCTCCAAGTCATTATCCTTAACCTTAATTTTGGTATCAAATCTTTCTTCTATATATTTTCTGTTTTTGTCAAAACTCCCAAACAAGCTAATAACTTGGTCAGGGTTTTCTATTGCTAATAATTCTATGATATCAATCCTCCATTAAGAATATTATACTATTTATTGTTACAAATATGTTGAAATTTCTGAAATTTAAAAAAACTTCTATATAAAATAAAAGCTTATCAAATAAGGTCCTCCCCGAGGAAGCTCCCTAGTGGTAATTAATTGTACAAATGAAGAAAAAGTCTAGGCTTCATTAATAAGTTACAACTGGTCCTCTACGAGCCGGACGGGCTTGTCTCAGAACCCCAAAAAATATCTATTGTAGCTGCACCCCTTATCTCGAGCGGAGCGTAGCGAAGTCGAGAGATCTCGTTATATTTATCCCAAATCAAGCGACTTGTAAATGATTTATAATAATCTCCAGACAGGAGTAAGAAAGCAAGCCCAAAGGCTTGCGCAGAGAGTAGACAAAGTAGCTTTAATTTAAATTTATTTTATAGTTAAGTTACCCTTATCTCGACTAGTTAAATGTGCCTTGACTGGCACATTTAACCCTAAAACTAAAAAATAGGCTTATATACTAATACATCTTGACATGTTTTAGTGTGAGTGAAACGAACGCATGGAGAGATCTCATTAGATTTCTCCACTCACTCCGTACTCTGACTCGTTACTTCGTAACTTTTCCGTGCTTCCGCACTAGTCAGAGGGGTAAATATCCAAATCAATGGATGTTTACCCGGTCGAAATAAGGGTAATTTCGATTTTGTCTACAGTCTAAGCAAGCCCTAAAGCTTGCGTCCTACTTTCTCTTAGAGACAGGTTTTCCCAGAATTTCTGAGTAGATCAAGGCCTTTCTAAGAGTCTTTCTTCTGTTTTTAACTTTATTTTCTTCGTAGAGCTTTTCTTTCTTTCTCTTTGCCCTACTTTCTTCTATCCTTCTTTCAGCAGCCGGGTCTCCCTCTTCCTTTTTTATTTTAGATTCTGCCTTAGGGAGTTTTTTCTGTTTTTCTTTAATATTTTGGGAAGCCTTCTTTGTCTTCTTCTTATCAGATCCAAACATCTCCCCGACTGGCTCATCCATATATTCGTTTAGGAGCTCGTTAGTCTTCTTTAACCAATCGTCGAAGGATGGCTTGCGTTTTTCCTCCTGGTCTTTTTTCTTAGGAAAGATTCTAGACATCTAGATCAGCCCCATCTTCTCCAGAAATTGACTCGCGCATCTTGGTGTCGGCATTTACGTTTTTGATATTGTAATAATCCATCACGCCGAGGTTACCCTCTTCGAAGGCCTTGGCTATAGCTGTTGGAATCTTACTTTCTGCCTCAACTACCTTGGCTCTATTTTCTTGCTCAAGAGCGATGGCTTGGGCACGTCTTTCCTCTGCCTTAGCTTGGGCGATATTCTTATCTGCCTCTGCTTGGTCTCTTTGAAGTTGGGCGCCGACGTTTCTTCCGACATCCACATCTGCTATATCAATTGATAAAATCTCGAAAGCAGTCCCGCTATCAAGCCCCTTCATAAGAACTGTTTGGGAAATATTATCAGGATTTTCAAGAACTTGGGCATGAGAATCTGATGAACCTACTGTAGTTACAATACCTTCCCCAACCCTTGCTATGATGGTCTCTTCACCTGCACCACCTACTAGTCTTTCGATATTTGCCCTAACAGTAACCTTGGCTATAACCTTAACCTCGATTCCGTTTTTGGCAACAGCGGCTATCACTGGTGTGTTGATTACCTTTGGTGTAACAGAAACTTGAACAGCTTCGAATACATTACGACCTGCAAGGTCAATGGCAGCAGCTTGCTCAAAGGAAAGGTCGATGTTTGCCCTTTCTGCTGCGATTAGTGCATCAACTACTTGGTTAATATTTCCACCTGCTAGGTAGTGACTTTCCAAATCATTGGTAGAAATTTGAATACCTGCTTGGTGGGACTTAATCATTGCATTTACAATCTTTGATGGAGAAAGTCTCCTAAAACGCATAGCAACGAGGGCTGGCATTGAAATATTTACTCCAGAAAATCTAGCAGTTATCCAAAGTCCAACCGGAACCATGGTGAAAAACACCACCAATAAAACGACAATTATGCCTAAAATTACAAAATTCATCATATCTCCTTTACCACAATGTGGCCATCTTTTACACTAACAACTTCAACATCAGACAGGGGCTTTATAAAATCTCCCTGGCTAGTCGCATCATAATACTTCCCATCGATTTCAATCCTTCCCGTAGGTCTTAGGATAGACTTGCTAGTCCCTCTCTTACCTACAAGATAAGAATAATCGACTTTCGAATTGTAACCTCTCTCCCTGCTATTGACACTCTTTAATATCCCCTTATCGAAAATATTAGCCCTAAAGCCAAAAGTCACATAGACGGTCACGCTTAGGATAATAGCAAGAGTCGCAGCTACAAGAAGAATCACTTCTCTTCCATCCATCATAAAGGAATTATAGAGGGATAAGCCAACAAGGACAAGCCCACAGATTCCAATTAGGCCGAAGCTCGGAATAAAAATCTCAAGAGCAAGGAGCGTAACCCCAGCCACAAAAGAAATCAAAGGCCATACTTCAGCAATCGGATTGGTAGAATTAGTAAAATAAAACACACCCAAAAAGGCCAAAGCACAAACAGCAAAAAAGGCCTTCTTCTCAGTAAACAAAACTGAAATCAAGCTTACAACAGCCAGCACAAAACTTAAGCCAATAACAAGTTCAAACATCATAAATTATCCTTTCTGCTCTTACTATAATTATCATATAAATTGGGGGAAAAATCAAGAAGTTGGTATACGAGATATTTTTTCTTCAAAATATCTGAGACTAAATATTTTAGATATTAATATGTCTGAATAATAAAAAATAATTTTAATTTAAAGATATCCCTTCGTTCAAAGGGGGAGGCCCAAGGGGGTTCCGATTCCCCCTCATCGGCCTCCCCCTTACACCCCCTCTACGTTACACCCCACAAACGGCTCTTGCAGAGTGCGAAAGCAGTAGATTGGCTTTTCGCCAATCTTTGTTGGTAGGGGGATCTCTTTGTTTTACTTGTCCTTGGGTTTAACAACGTCTAATCTTCGTCTCTCTAAAAATCGATAACTCGCTACTCTCAAACAAATCGATTTTCTTAACGAGAGACTTGATTAGACATTTCTACTCGTTCACAGGGGAAGGGAAGGAGTAAGCTTTGCTTTCGCAAAGCATATCAATTTTTATTTATTATATACTAACTTTGTATAATTCTGATGTAGCGAAGCTACGAGGAATTATCCTGTTTTTTAGATAAGGATACATTATAAACTTTAGTATATCTTATAAATAACCTTTACCGGGTTGCATGTATAATCAGAATAAGCGTTAAGAAAATTTATCTGTTTGAGCGAAGCGAGTTATAAATTTTTAGCGAATGATGATTAGGAATCCCCAGCTGCTAAATAAACTAAAACGAAGAAGTTCTACCTACAAAAAAAGATTGGCGTAAGCCAATCACAGACTGTTGACAAAATCAAAATAACCCTTATTTCGACCGAACGGAGTGAGCGGAGAAATCTAATGAGATCTCTCCATGCGTTCG
This sequence comes from Anaerococcus sp., assembly GCF_022770135.1. Lineage (GTDB taxonomy): Bacteria > Bacillota > Clostridia > Tissierellales > Peptoniphilaceae > Anaerococcus. Next base: position 13,854 of record NZ_JALEIL010000057.1, read on the forward strand.
TTTCACTCTCTTAGTCGAGATAAGGGTAACTTAACGATAAAATAAATTTCGATTG
>NZ_JALEIL010000058.1 GCF_022770135.1 Anaerococcus sp.
TACTCACGCGTTACTCACCCGTCCGCCACTAATCCACTTAAATTCATTCCGAAGAAATCAGTTAAGTTTCATCGTTCGACTTGCATGTGTTATGCACGCCGCCAGCGTTTATCCTGAGCCAGGATCAAACTCTCATAAATAATATGAGCCGTTTTTATTCTGGCTTACTCATTTACATCTGACTTATATCAAATGCGTGATTTAAATTTTGTCCTTATCTCTTATATATAAGGATAAGAATCATTGTACTCAAAGTATTAACTTTGGTTGTTGTTATTGTATTCTATATAATTTATGATTATCATCTTACGACGTTAATCTCGGTTCAATGTCGCTTGTATCTTGCGACTCTTATATAATACTACATAAGTTTTTGTTTGTCAAATAATTTTATCATTTTTTTATGATTTTTTTAATTTTCCAAAGCTTCAAGCTTATGCGGTATAAAATAAGTATACACCCTCAAGAGTAACTTGTCAAATATTTTTTATTTTAATATTTACCGCTCGCTCTTGGAACGTGCCTTTATATAATACTAGGGATTTTCATACTTGTCAAATAATTTTCTAATTTTATTTTTCCTTCTATATATAGGTTAATTATAATTTTTAAATTACTCAACTTAGTGTATTGTCTTGCAAGATAAAAAGCTTTTGCTTATTTTTATCTTAATAGACGCCCTTATCTTGCTTGTCTTTCATTTGTTGTGTCTAATATCTCTGGGCTTAGGTTTTCTAGGGCATAATTTAATTTTTCCAATATTTTATCCTTGTTTTTAAATCTATGGCTTACATTTATAAGATTTACCATATGCCCTGATGAGAAAAGATTTTCGTCAGGATAGTCTAGGTTTTCTACTAGGACTATCTGCTCTTTTATAATTTCTCCAAGACTTGCTTCCTCGAATTCTCCTTCTTCTCTCATCTTATAAAGCTCTGATCCAAACTGGACTGAGGTTGTCATAGGAAAGACAGATTTGGCTGGGTAGATATTTAGAAATTCTGTCGTAGCTTTTGCGTTTATTTCTGAATTGCCACGTCCCGCAACTCCCATCATAAGGATAGCATGATAGCTTATTCCTGCTTCTTTTAATTTCCCTAGAGACTGTTTGTATTCTTCTAAGTTACAGCCCTTGTTTATCATAAGTAAGGCAGGCTCGTAAGCCGTTTCTACTCCTATATACAATTCATCAAAGCCCAAAGCTTTTAACTCTTTAAGTTCAGCTACTGTTTTATTCTTCATATTATAAAATGAGGCATATGAAGTTATTGTTCTGATATTTGGCAAATATTTATGGATTAATTCCCCTATTTCCTTTAATTTTTCAAAGGATAGGGCGAAGGGATCACCATTTAAAAGATATATTCTTTCAAGATTTGGATAGTAAAAGGCTAACTCCTCCAAGTCACTTATTATATTTTCCTTGGGAGCTAGAGAAAAGGGGGTCCTCTGATACATGGTGCAAAAAACGCACTTGTTGTGAGAGCATCCTCTAGTCACTTCCAAAAGAGGTGTCCTTGCCTCAAGGGGCGGTCTATATATTTCATTTCCTGTGTAATGCATATTTCCTCCTAACTAGACTATACAAGAAGGCTAGTGGTTTTCCCAAAAGCTCAGGTATAATAGAGATAGGTGATAATATGAAAGCAATAGAGTATTTAGTAAAAGAACACGATCAGATAACAAAATTTTTGGATAGGTTAGAGGAAGAATGTCTATCTATTCTTAATGATAAATCCATAGATGAAGAATTCTTCAGGGCAAGCATCTCCTTTATTAAGGAGTTCGCAGATAGAATCCATCATAAGAAGGAAGAAGATATCCTTTTTAAATATATGCTAGAAGAGCTCGGGATTTTGGGAGAAAAAGTTATAAAAGGAGGCATGCTTGTCGAACACCAACTTGCAAGAGGCTATGTCTTCGAGCTTGAAAATTCCCTAAATTCTTATAAGATGAAGAAGGATGACAAAGCTGTTTTGCAAATACTTGCAAACTCCATGGCCTATGTCAATCTTTTAAGAAGCCACATAGATAAGGAAAACTCCACAGTTTATAATTTTGCAGAAGATAGGTTGACAGACGATATCAAAGAAAAAATTGAGGAAGAAAGTAGTAAGAGAGTAAAAGAAGAAGACCTATCCTATCAAAGAAAGGAAGAGCTTCTTAATATCATATTCAAATAATTAGCCGGCAATTTCCCATATCGCCGGCAATTTTCATTTATTTATTTTTATCTCTAAAGATTCTTACTAAAAGAACTATTATAGCCAAAAAACTTATTAGAAGACTTAATCCTAAGAAAATTAGGAAGTATTTGCTTCTTATACCAAGAAGGCTAAGGGCTAGGATTGTACTCGATAGTATAAGGGCAAAGGCTAAGAATATAAGAGAAATACTCTTTTTTTCTTCCACTTTCTTGTAAAGATCCATCTCCTTTTCGCCCTTCCTTTGAACTAGGGCGAAGTCTCCTCTTTCTAGCTGTCTTAATATATTCAAAGATGCTTTAGGTAGTTCTTTTATAAAGCTTGCTGAGTCGTAAGTATTTTTGAGGATTCTGTTTGAAACTATGTCTGGGCTCAAAAGCTTAAGGGCCATAGGTCTTGCTAGTGGGATAGCTAGGGCTATGAAGGATTCTTCTGGGACTAGCTTTTCTATAAGACCTTCTACTGTAAGGATGGTTTTTCCGAAATTAGTAAGCTCTGATGGGATTTTGATTGAAAAATCCACCAATAGCCTATAAAAGTCCTCGATAAGCTCGACTAATTTTAGCTGACTAATATTCATGGCCATGTACTTATCCAAAAGTTTCTGGATTCTTCTTTCAAAAATCGGTATCTTCTTGCTATCAAAGGCCAAAAGTCCCATACCTATGATGGCATCTGTCACAAGACTTACTTCATTAAGACTTGCTCCTAGGAATATTTTGATTATCTGATACCTATAATTTTCCGAAAGAGTAGATACAATACCGAAATCGATGAGATATAGATTGTTCTCAGAATCCACAAAGATATTTCCTGGGTGGGGATCTGCGTGGAAAAAGCCATAGGAAAACATCTGGTTGGTGTAGGCCTTGATTATTTTTTTAGCAAGGGCCTTTCTTATCTCTGGATCTTTGTCGTAACTTGATCTAATAGTTTTGCCATTTATGTATTCAATAGTTAGGACCGACTTTCCACAGTAATTCTCGTATACATCAGGAGAAGATAGGTCACTTGACCTCTGATTATCTTCCCTATATTTTAAGATGTTTTCCTTTTCATTTTTGAAATCAATCTCTTTTCTTAAAGTTTTACCAAATTCTTCTAGGACTTCTCCTAAGTCGAAGGATTCGATAAAGTTAAGTTTATTCTGATATTTCCTGTATAAGTCCCTGATAATAGAAAGATCTTCGCTCACTGTTTTTTCTATGTCTTTTCTTCTGACCTTAACCACGACCTTTTTGACTGAATCATCAGTCCTGATATAGGCAAGGTGGGTTTGGGCAATAGATCCTGTCGCAAGAACCTTCCTATCAAATTCTACAAATATATCCTCAATATCCCTAGCAAATTCTTCTTCTATGATTTCTTTTATATAAGAGAAGTCCTCTTCCTTCACATCATCCTGGAGCTTTTCTAATTCGTTTATGATATCATCTGAAAATATATCCCTCCTGGTCGATAAAATTTGGCCGAATTTAATAAAGACTGGCCCCAAGTCCTCAAAAAGAGCGACAAGATTTTGGCCCAGGCGAATCTCCCTTTCTTTGTCGGGCCTTCTCTTATCCTTATCCCTAGCAAAAACTATCCTCATATCTTTGATAAGCTCTGGATTCATAAATTTTCTTACTATTTCAAATTTTCTCTTCCTATAAGTCATAAGCTACTCTTTTCTATTTATTAAAAGCTACACTTATATTTATATTTACCCAAATTAAAGCCTAAATAAAAAAGGCTACAGCATAGCCATAGCCTAATAACTTAAATTTTTATAATATAGCTTCTCTTAGATCTTTTAGGGCGTCCCTTGCTACATCCATAGCCTTTTGCATGGCGTCCTTGCCTGTCATATCAACTCCCGCTTTCTTTAGGACTTCTAGTGGATATTCGCTCTCTCCTGTCTTTAGATAGTTTAGATAAGCCGCTCTATCCTCATCTGTTCCGTGAAGGATTTTTTGACTTAGGGCAACAGCGCTCATAAATCCTGTCGCATATTGGAAGACGTAGTAGAACATATAGAAGTGTGGGATTCTAGCCCATTCTGCTGATATAAATTCATCTACTTCTATGTCTTCTCCGAAAAGATCTTCGTTTAATTCTTTGTAGATTCCGTGAAGTCTTTCTGCCGGAATTGGCTCGCCTACTTCTACTAATTTGTTTACCTTATGCTCGAATTCTGCAAACATAGTTTGTCTAAAGACTGTTGATTTGAATTGGTTTACAAAGTAGTTTAGTAGATAAGCTGTCTCTTCCTCAGACTTAGAGTTTTTGAGCATATAGTCTAGGAGAAGAAGCTCGTTGGTAGTTGATGCAATCTCTGCCAAGAATATTGAGTAAGAACCGTATTGGTATTCTTGATTACTTCTTGTGTAGTAGGAGTGCATGGAGTGACCTAGTTCGTGGATTACTGTAAATACATCATCTATTGTATTTGTGTAATTGAGTAAGATGAATGGTTGGGTATCGTAAGATCCTGATGAGTAAGCTCCGCCCCTTTTGCCCTTGTTTGGACAAACATCGAACCAACCTGTCTCAAAGCCCTTCCTTGCTACCTCTACGTATTCCTCGCCGAGTGGTTTGATAGCTTCGAGGACGATTTCTTTAGCTTCGTCAAATTCGATCTTCCTATCGTAATCCTTAACAAGTGGCATGTAAATATCGTGGAATCCTAAATCATCTACTCCGAGGAATTCTTTCCTAAGAGTGGTGTAATCTCTGTGGATATCAACATTGTCATGAACTACTTCTAGTAGATTATCGTAGATTTCTTCTGGTAAGTTATTAGCAAACAAGCTCATCTCTCTAGCTGATGAGAAGCCTCTAAGCTTAGCTTCTGTGTTGTGAGCTGAGAAGTCTCCATCTAGAGTACTTGCTAGGGTATTTGAAAATTGCCTATAGGTCTTGTAATATTTCTCATAAACTTCACGCCTAAAGTCCCTGTCCTTATCTTGTTGCAAGTTTACGAAGTTTGCATCAGTAATTTCTATCTCTTCCCCGTCTTTTTCTACGCTTGGAAAAGACATATCAGCATTTGAAAAAATCATATAGGTTGCACTTGGATTTTGGGCAGTCTTGCCAAAACTTGCTATAATCTGCTCACTTTTCTCATCCAAGGTGTGGTCTTTGTATCTCGCTATATCTTCAAAGTAGTGAGACAGATGAGCTATGTCAGGATCTTTTAGATATTCTTTAATCTTTTCTTGATCTGTTGCCAAAAGCTCTGGCCTTACGAAAGATAGGGCTTCAGTTAGGGCAACGTATGTGTTGGTAGCAACTTGGTCCATCTCTTGGTATTTGGTTACCCTGGTATCTTCATCGCTTTTTAAGGATGCGTAAACACAGGCTTTCTCAAGTTTTCTAGAAAACTCTTCATCTAATTTGATAAAGTCTTTGAAATTATCTAGGCTAGATGTGATTTTCCCCTTAAATCCTACGAGCCTATCAGCTAAGTTCTTGACATTTTCTATATCTTCGTAGAAGTCTTCGTCTTTGGCATAAATCGAAGTAGTATCCCATTTTAATTTTTGATCTATATCTTTTCTTTCCATTTTTTCTCCTATTTTATAGTGATGACGTCTTTCCCATCTTCACTCTTTCTCTTTTCAATATTTAAAATCTCCTTATCCTTTTTGTCATAAAGAAGATTTCCAATTTCAATCTTATCTCCTAAAACAGTGTCCTTTGCCAAGTCCATATCCAAGTCATAGGCCCTAGAAATATCTTGCAAATACTTATTCTCAGCTTCTATCCTAGACCTTATGGCTTCCTTAAGTTCCTTCTTAGTGGAAGTTTCACTAGATTCTACCAAATCATCTAGCCTTCTAACTTCAGGTTCGATTTTTTCTGTCGTATTGTAGAAGGAAAAAGAATCCAGTAGGCTTAGATATTTATTGTACAAATAATAATTGCTTAGGCTTTCATTTTCAAAAACTGAGACCTGACTTACTAGAAGCATAGGTCCGCTTTCCGAATCAAAGCTTATGACCTTGATCCTGCTTACAAGTTCGTCTTCTCTAGAAAGAGGTCCGTAAGTATGCTCAACTTTTCCCTCATCATCATAGACGAGCTTGAGATTTAAGATATTTGCTTGATCTTTCTCTAGTACAAAGCCAACCTGACTTCCTGCGAAATTTATCTCCTTAATAAATCCCGTGGCCTCATCTAGGCTCATATTTTCCCCAAGAACTGCCTTCTTGTAGTCTTTTTCGAAGTCGATTTTTCTAAAAGTCTCCTTGGTAGATGCGTCCTTGTATGTTACCTCCGGCATCTCTATAGTTTCTTTGGGTCTATCTACTTCGTCAATCTCTTTCTCAAACTCTTCCTTAGACTGAAAGGAACATGCGCTTAGCAAAAAGGCTAATGTTAATATCCATAACTTCATCTTAACCAACACCCAAACTCTTATTACCAATTCTTATAAACAAGAAAACCAAGATTATGAAGGCTATTAGAGAAATTATGATTGTAGTCTTTGGAAGCTGTCTGTTTACAACGGGGAAAATTCCTGCAAGAAGAACTCCTGCCAAAAATCCTCCCAAGTGCCCTTGAATTCCAATTCCAGGAGCTAGCAAGGAATAGACTATATTTATAGCTATTATTGAAAGAAAGCTCGCCCCGAGTCCTCTTAATATCTCATCATCCTTGTAGTTAATCATAAGGCCAATAGCAAGTCCAAACATCCCATAAAGGGAAGTAGATGCTCCTGCAGATACCGTATTGGCTTCACCAAAAGCATAGGTAAAGAGATTACCCATAACGCCGGCTAGGATATAGATTATTAGAAAGTTAATAGATCCATAAAGTCTCTCAAAAAGAGGGCCAATATTGTAAAGGAAGTACATATTAAACAAAATATGGAAAAATCCAATATGAATAAAGGCTGCCGTAAGGGCTCTCCACCATTCGCCTTGATAAAACAAGGGCTTGACCATCGCTCCAAATCTTACGAGATTTTCAATACTCTCGCTTCCTCCTGTCAAAGTCATTATAGCGAAAACTGCTATATTGATTATCATAAGGACAGTCGTCACTTTTGTTTCTCCTAATTTTTTAATATTCATAATAGATAATTGTACCGCTTTCCTAGCTAATTTTCAGAACTTGTGAGGTATTTGTTATTAACCTCGCCTGCCAATTGTCTAATCTTTTCTAAAAGAGAATTCCTATCGAGATTGGACTCTATATGGTATTTATAGACATAATCAAAGTAGGTCTTGTCGTAATTATCTTCGTTACTATCATCGTGAAGGAAGATAATCCTTATCTTATCATTGTATCTTTTTGCAAGTTTCGCCATATTTATAGAAGAATAGGCATTAAACTGACTTAAGTCTTCGCCTAAGATAAGATAGTCCATATCCTTGATTAAATCTTTAAAATCAATCTTTTCCAAAATATAATCCATTGGCTCGGTGATTTTGGCCTTAAAGTAAGTAAACAAGGCCCAAGCACAGCCTCCTCCAGAACCTAAAGATGGAAAATCGACATGACCAATTCCTAAGAGCTCGGCGGTCTTTTCCATGAAGTTCTCACATCCTCTAAAAAGTCTAGCCACGTCGAGATCACTTGCTCCCTTCCTGTAGGCCCTGTTTTCCAGGAAGGAATTTTCTCCAAAAAGAGTCATCTCGCTGCTTGTAGCAATCTTTATATCAGCCCTCTTAAATCTCTGATCAATCCCATCTATATCAATCCTACTAACCCTTGCCAAGTTTTTGGCTACAGGAGAAAGACTATTATCATCTTCATCATAAAACCTAGCTCCTAAAGCGTAAAGCATGCCCATACCCAT